>DOUO01000083.1 GCA_003520555.1 Oscillospiraceae bacterium | reverse complement strand
GCGCTACCAAACTGCGCTACATCCCGTAACAACATTTGATATTATAGCATAAAAGATATAAAATGTCAATACCTAAATACTATTTTTTTACATACAAAAAGGGAGCGGAAAACCGCTCCCTGAATTTGTAAGCTTTAATTAAAACTCTCTTCTTTTTCTTGCGAGGAAGATAACGCCTGCAGCTGCGAGCATTACACCGCCGAATACAAAGAAGATTGTGGTTTCCTGACCGGAGGTTACTGAGCTTGTTGAATCAGAGCCGCCCGATGATGAAGAACCTGTTGAGCCGCCTGATGAAGAAGAACCGCCCGATGAGGTGGAACCGCCTGTTGTATCGCTTGCAGAGCTGTCGCCGTTTGATGAACCGCCGCCTGACTTCTGGTTAGCAGCAGAAGAAGAACCTTTTTCAGCCTTTGAGCTTGATTCTTCCCACTTAAGGTCAGTTCTGCCTGATTCCTTGATAGCCTTCTTGATGTCCTCTGTTCCGAGGCCGAGAATCTTAGCGGTGTCGTCAATTGTCTGCTGAGCTGACTTGCCGTTGTACTTAAGAGCGTTGTCAATACCCTGTGTGCCCTTGTCCTTAAGGAACTGAACAAACAGGTCGTACTTTGACTGGCCTTCCTTAAGAGCAGAACCTACGATGTTACCGATTGAAGTGATTGCGAGCGGAACGCCGTACTTGTTGGGGTCTGCCTTTTTCCACTTAACTTCAAAGCTCTTCTTGTTTGAGTCTACTGTGTTTTCAATCTTGTTGTTTTCGCCTGTGCAGTAAGCTGTGTCGCCGAGACAGGGGTTACCGATAAATATGTCACAAGTCTGTGTTTCGGTATTGGTAAGGAAGATACAAGCGTAGTTTGTGCCGCTCTTGAATGTATGACCGGCTTTTGCAAGGTCAAACGACCATGTGCCGTTCTTTTCGTCCTTCATGAGACCCTTCTTTGAGTTCCAAGGGATCATAACGTCGCCGGAATCAGCATTATAAAGATAAAGTCTGATATCTTTCCAGTTGCCCCAGAAGCTGGGAACTTCAAAGTAAATCTTTGAATCTGCGCCTGCGTCTGATACAGCTTCAGCGCCGACAGCACTTTCGTCGGCTGCGGCTACAGCGCTTTCGTCAGCAGCAGCAACAGCTTCGTCGGTTTCAGCAGCGCTTGCAACAGCAGCAGTTGCCGAAATCATCATAGCAGCAAGCGCGATGCTTACTAATTTCTTGAACATTTTTGTTGCCTCCTAAAATTTTTGTGTTTTTTCCGAGAATAATCTACTTTCTCATTATCTCAGTAAAATAATTATACAATAATTGTCCGAAAACTTCAATAGTTTTCAAAAAAATATTTCTGTTGAAATTAACAAGAATAGACTTTTTATTTTGTCTGGATTACACAATTGTAATCAAAAATTGTATTATGCCTTAGTTAATTCTTCAACAATGCTTTTAACTGTCGCAAGAGCGGACTCTATTTTGCTTTCGTCCTTTGCGCCCGCCATTGCCATGTCGGGCTTTCCGCCGCCGTTGCCGCCCGCTGCCTGAGCTACGGCTTTAACGATTTTTCCGGCGTTTGCCTTTGCGGCCAGCGCCAGCTTGCCGCAGCCCGCGGCAAACGTAACCTTGCCGTCGTTTGCGGAAGCGATTACGATAACCGAGCTTTCGTTTTCGGACTTTGCTTTTTCGCACATATCACGCAGAACATCAGCGTTTGCGCCCTTAACACTGCCGGTAATAACGGTAAGACCGTTTACCGCGACAGCGTTCTTCAATAATTCGTCAAGCTTATTTGCGGAAAGCTTAGCGTTGAGCTCGGCAATTTCCCTCTGCTGCTCTTTGATTTGCGAAGCCGCTTTAAGCGCCGTTTCAATGACTGCCTTGGGATTTGTTGTCTTAAGAGCCAATGCGGTTTGCATTATGATATTTTGCGCTCTATTGATAAAGTTGAGTACGTTTCTGCCTGTAATTGCCTCAATTCTTCTGACGCCTGCCGCAACCGAACCTTCCTGACGAATTTTGAAAAGTCCGATTTTCGCGGTATTGTCAACATGAGTTCCGCCGCAGAATTCAACCGAAAAGTCGCCTGCGCTGACTACGCGTACAACGTCGCCGTATTTTTCACCGAACAGAGCCATTGCGCCGAGCTTTTTGGCTTCTTCAATAGGCATTTCACGCGTTTGTACGTCAATTGCTTCAAAGATTTTTCGGTTAACCAAATTCTCTACCCTTGTGAGCTCTTCAGCGGTCATTGCCTCGAAGTGGGTAAAGTCAAAACGAACGGCGTCCTCGTTTACAAGCTGGCCTGCCTGCTGAACATGATTGCCTAAAACCTCGCGAAGCGCGCTTTGCAGGAGGTGAGCGGATGTATGGTTGCGCATGATGTCGCTTCTTCTGTCAGCGTCAATTGCAGCTTTAACCTCGGAGCCTACGGCAATTCCGCCTTCCTTTACCGTTACCGCGTGCAGGAAAATTTTGCCGGACGGATCCTTGGTTGTGTTGTCTACCTCTGCCGAAAAGCCGTTTGAGGTGATTAAACCTGTGTCGCCCACCTGTCCGCCGCTTTCGGCATAGAACGGAGTTTTGTCAAGAACCAAAATTACGCTTTCTCCGTCGCCTGCCGTTTCAACTCTTTCACCGTCCCTGACAATCGCGAGCACCTTTGAATCAGCTTCGATGTCGGTGTAACCCGTAAAGACTGTGTCCGCAATATCCGTAAGGTCGGTGCTGTCGCTTACCCACGCGTCCGCTCCGGCGTTTTTCCGGGCGTTGCGCGAACGCTTTTTCTGCTCCTTAAGAAGCTCGTAGAAACGGTCAACATCAACCTTTATTCCCTTTTCCTCCAA
>DOUO01000153.1 GCA_003520555.1 Oscillospiraceae bacterium | reverse complement strand
AATATTAACTAAATTCAAAGCTTGAGCTTAGGGTATATTTAACAAAAATATATTTTTTTATAAAAAAGTGTGGTATTTTTTAAAAAATGTGCTATTATATAATTACACAGAGGAATTAAACCTTACATATTTGTAATTCTCTGTGATTTTGCAAATACCGGGGGTGTTGATATGAGCTGCAAAAAAATAATAACCGTTACCAGACAGTACGGTTCGGGCGGACATGAAATAGGCAAAGCGCTTGCCGAAAAGCTGGGAATAGGTTTTTATGACAAGGAGCTTATTTCAATTGCGGCAAAGGAAAGCGGAGTTTCACCCGAATTATTTGCAAAGGCTGACGAAAAAGCAGCAAACAGCCTGCTGTACTCGCTTTCAACCGGATTGTATACTTACGGGAACGGCTTTTCAACCGGCAGTATGGGCGATTTGCCCATAAACGATAAGCTTTACATCTTACAGCATAAGATTATTAAGGAAAAGGCTGAAAAGGAAACTTTTGTAGTTGTAGGAAGGTGTGCGGACTACATTTTACGTGAAAAAGACAATGTTGTAAGCGTGTTTATTTACGCCGACATCGACGCCAGGGTAAAAAGAGCCGTTGCCAGAAACGAAATTCAACCGTCGCGCGCAAAACAGGCTGTGCAGAAAGCGGATAAAGACAGGGCTAATTACTACAGCTTTTATTCAGGACAAAAATGGGGATCGCCCGAAAATTACGATTTGTGCATCAACAGCACCAAGCTGAGCACGGAACAGGCGGTTTCGATTATCGAAAATTATATTGATATTTTGGGTTAGTATCATATTTCGGATTTCTCCTGAATATACTTTGTTAATGTTTATTTAGGAGGTGTTAAGCATGAAATTTGTCGTTATGGACATTGATGATTTTATCTTCGGCAACGAGGAATGGCATGAAAGCGAAAGATAAATCAGTTTATTCAACCGCGCGGAAAGAAAGATAAAATTATCAAAGCATTTGCTTTTAAAAATAAAATCGGGATTGGCAAAAAGCCAATCCCTTTTTTGCTGCCCCTAAAACGTTTCGAGGGCTTGTGTTTAATTATATGCCGTAAATTTCAGGATATACCAAGCTTCATTAAAAAGCGGAATTTCCGCTTTATGACTGAAAACGATATTATTCGTTACTCATAAAATTGAGCGGGTCGGCGGTTTTGCCGTCAATCTTCAGGCTTAAATGAATGTGGTTGCCTTCTCCCGCCTCGCACGGAACGGCTCCGGCAAGCGCAATCACCTTTCCTCTTTCAACGCTGTCGCCCTTTTTTACCTTAACATCGGAAAGCCCGCTGTAGCTGAGCACTGCCGCGCCCGAGGAAATTTCAACGGTTTTGCCGAACATCCTGTCGTTGCTGACCTTTGTTACCTCGCCGTTTACCATTGCCTTTACATCCTCGCCGAGCTCGCAGGCAAAATCAACGCCTGTGTGCGGCTTCCACACGTTTATCGTTTTGAAATACACGCTGTCCTTGCTGTATTCACGCGTAACCTTTCCCGTCTTTGTGGGAGAGCTTAAATTCAAGTCAACGGACAAAAGCGTCTGCATTGCTTCGTTCATGCTTTCGTGACGGGTTGAGGGCTGGGTCGCGCCGAGATCGGGAGCCGTTTGCGTTGTCGCGGCTGCTTCATCGGACTTCGGTTCGTCAATTTTCGGTTCGGGAACGGTGACGCCCGTTACGGGAGCCGCCGCCATTTGCGAATCCGTCGCGCTTTGCGTGACCGTTTTTACCGCCGATTTGCGTGAAACCGTATTATATGTTGAATAAACCGCCATTGCCACGGCAATAAGGCAAATTGAAAAAGCGGTGTAAAAACCGATTTTTTCGCTCAGACTTTTTTTGCCGCGTCTGCCTGAATTATTGTAATATCTGCTCATAAAAAAGCACCTCCGTCCTTATTATTGACGGAGGTTTGCTTTTTATACAAAAATTATTCAACTACCTTGTAGCCTGCTTCCTCAACGGCGGTTTTGAGGGTTTCAAAGGGTACATCCGCGCCGAGCTTTACCTTTGCCAAGCCTTTTTTATGACTTACATCGGCAGCTTCAACGCCGTCAACGGCTTCAAGCGCCGATTTTACTCTTGCTTCGCAATGCGGACACATCATGCCCTCGATGTTTATTTTTGTTTTCATTTCGTCGTTCTCCTTTTCTTCTGTTATTATTTCACGCCGCGCCGTATCAGGTACGGCAGCGCCCGGCTTGGGTTTAAGGTTCACAAAGTTAAGCCTTAAGGCGTTTGTCACTACGCAAAAGCTTGAAAGGCTCATTGCCGCCGCGCCAAACATGGGATTCATCTGCCAGCCCAGCAGCGCGGAAAACGCGCCCGCGGCAAGCGGGATTCCGATGACGTTATAAATAAACGCCCAAAACAGGTTTTCGTAAATATTTTTCAGCGTAGCCCTGCCAAGCTTTATCGCGGCGGGCACATCGCTTAAACGGCTTTTCATGAGCACAACGTCCGCGGCGTCAATCGCCACGTCCGCGCCGGCGCCTATGGCTATTCCCACATCAGCCGAGGTAAGCGCCGGAGCGTCGTTTATTCCGTCGCCCGCCATCGCGGTTTTGCCCCTTTGCTTAAGCCTTCGGATTACGCTTTCCTTGCCTTCGGGCAGAACCTCGGCGATAACCTCATCCACGCCTGCCTGCGCTCCGATTGCCTCGGCGGTCTTTTTATTGTCGCCGGTAAGCATTACGACGTGCATACCCATGCGCTTAAGCTCGGATACCGCGCTTTGGCTGTCGGGCTTTAATACGTCGGCAACGGCTATTATGCCCATTGCTTTATTTCCTTTTGAGAAAAATAACGGCGTTTTTCCCTGATTAGCGAATTCCTCCGCCTTGACTGAAAGGCTTTGCGGTATTTCGCAGAACCGGGAAATATACGCGCGGTTGCCGCCGTGAACCTCGTCGCCGTTTATTACCGCCTTTAAGCCCTTGCCGGGCACGGCTTCAAAGCCGGAGGTTTCAAATATCGGGATTTGCCTGTCTTTGGCTTCGTCCAGAACTGCCTGCGCAAGCGGATGTTCGCTTTTTGCTTCAAGCGACGCCGCGGCTGACAGGAGCCGGTTTTCGTCCGTATCGTCGGCGAAAATATCTGTTACCACAGGCTTGCCCTGAGTTATTGTACCCGTTTTGTCAAGTGCGACGACCTTGATTTTTCCCGTTTCCTCAAGGGAAACAGCGGTTTTAAAAAGTATACCGTTACGCGCTCCTACTCCGCTTCCGACCATTATCGCAACGGGAGTTGCAAGCCCGAGAGCGCAGGGACAGCTGATTACCAGAACGGAGATTGCCCTTGCGATTGCCGTTTTGAAGGGCGCGCCGGTAATCATCCACACTATAAATGTGATAACGGCGATTGAAATTACCGCAGGAACAAATATTCCCGAAACCCTGTCGGCAATTTTGGCAATGGGCGCTTTGGTTGCCGCCGCGTCGCTGACCATTTTTATTATTTGAGAAAGCGTGGTGTCCTCCCCTACCGCCGTTGCCTTACAGCGGATGAAGCCCGAACGGTTGATTGTCGCAGCCGATACCGTGCTTCCCTTTGACTTGTCCGCGGGCACGCTTTCACCCGTGAGCATGGATTCGTCAACCGCTGTTTCGCCTTCAAGCACGATTCCGTCAACGGGGACGCTTTCTCCGGGGCGAACAACAAACTCATCGCCCTTGTTTACTTCGTCAATATTAACCTCGGTTTCAACGCCGTTTATCAGCACGACCGCCTTTTTGGGCGAAAGGTTCATCAGACTTTTCAGGGCGTTGGTGGTGCGTCCCTTTGACTTTGCTTCAAGCAGCTTGCCAACGGTAATGAGCGTGAGTATCATTGCCGCGGACTCAAAATACAGATTGTGAAAAA
>DOUO01000011.1 GCA_003520555.1 Oscillospiraceae bacterium | reverse complement strand
GGGCATGGACGCGCACAGCGAGTGGATCCTGCACGGACCGTTCCTCGACAAGACCCTGATCCGCAACTATATGTGGTACAATATCGGCGGCGAGATCATGTCCTACTCCCCCAACGTCCGTTTTTGCGAGCTGTTTCTCAACGGCAAATACGAGGGCGTGTATGTCATGACCGAAACCATCACCGCCGGCGAAAACGGTGCGCGTTTGCAGCTGTCCGTTGACAAAAAGGATAACACCTTTTCGGGCTACCTTTTGCGCATGGACAGAACCTCGGAGGAGGAAATCAGAAACTTCACCAAGTATATTTACCGTATGTCCGAGGTGCGCGGCATCAACGTCGAATATCCGGGCGCCAAAAACATCACGCCGGAGCTGAAAACGCAGATTACCAAGGATTTTTCGGCATTTGAAAAGTCCCTGTACTCCTACGACTTTGACAGCGATGAATTCGGCTTCAAAAAGACGATTGACATCGATTCCTTTGTGGACTACTTTATCATCAACGAATTTACCTGCAACAACGACGCGGGCGGCTATTCCACCTACATCTACAAGGATAAGGACGGAAAATTCCGCATGTGCATTTGGGATTTCAACAACTCGTGCGATAACTACCAGGAACATGAAATAAAAACCGACGACTTCCAGCTCATAAACGCTCCGTGGTTTTGGATGCTGGTTAAGAACGAGGATTTTACCAAACGAATCGTAGAACGTTACCGCTATCTGCGCGAAAACGTTTTGTCAGACGAATATCTTGATAACTATATCGACAGCACAATCGAGTATCTCGGCGACGCCGTTGACCGAAATTTCGAACGCTGGGGCAGCTCCTTCGGCAATGACAATCTGCTTAACCCCGCCGAAAGAAACATTCACAGCTTTGACAGCGCGTTGTCGCAGCTTAAAGGCTTTATTCACGACCGCTCGCGGTTTTTGGATAAAGACATCGACGTTATCGCGCAATACAGCGCTGAATCGCGCGTTAAGAAATTTATCGAAAACGCGAACTGATACCGATTGCGCAAAAGCGCGATTGAAGGTTTTTACAAGCTTGACGCGCCTGCGGCGCGGTAAAAAAGCAGAAGGACTGCTTTTTTATGAAGATTGGTATAAAAGCAACTCTATTATAACGGAGACTCAATGAAGAAATTTATAATAATCGTATGTATTTTGGTACTGCTTGGCTTCGGACTTGATACCTTATATTTCAGGCTCGGATGGTACATAGAGCTCAACCCGGGCGCTGTTCCCGAAACCTTTGTACGCACCGAAGGCGACCAAATCATGATGTACGACGGCAAGGACTACAAGCCGTTTGAAATCAAGGGCGTAAACCTCGGCTCGGGCAAGCCCGGCGAATGGTCAACCGATTTCGCAATCGACAAGGAAACCTACAAGCGCTGGTTTAAGTACATCCAGGAAATGGGAGCCAACACAATCCGTATCTATACGGTTCAGCAGGACGTTTTTTACAACGCGTTTTACGAATACAATAAGGATAATGAAAATCCGCTTTGGCTCATTCACGGCGTTTGGGTAAACGACTACACCCAAAACTCACACCGCGACGCAAATTCAGCCGGGTTTAAGGAGCGTTTCTTTTCCGACTGCCGCACAATGATTGACGTTATTCACGGCAACAAAAAAATCGGACTCGGAAGAATGGCGTCGGCAGGCTCGGGCTTTTACCTTCAGGATGTTTCAAAATGGGTTATCGGCTATATTCTCGGCGTAGAATGGGAGGACGTAACCGTTGCCTACACCAACGAACAGTTTGCCGACGTAAACGGCGCCAACGAATATAAGGGCAAGTATTTTTACACCTCCGAGGAGGCTTCGCCCTTTGAGGCAATGCTTGCCGAGGCGGGCGACAGAACCGTTGAGTACGAGTCAAACCGCTACAAAACCCAAAAGCTTGTGGCTTTTTCAAACTGGCCTACAACCGACCCGTTTGAATACCCCGAGGACATAAAGCGGTTTTTTATGAAGTGCGCCGAGGTTGACGTCGAGCATATCAAAACAACCGAAAACTTCCTTTCGGGTCAGTTTGCGTCATATCATGTTTATCCCTACTATCCCGATTATCTGACGTATGTCAACGACTGGAGCAAGCTCGGCTTTGACGACCTCACGCCCTATTACACCGACGGAGTTTTAAACACCTACCGCGCGTACCTTTCAATGCTGACGCGGCACCACACCATGCCCGTTGTAATTTCCGAATTCGGCGTTTCAACCGGACGCGGAATGGCTCAGCGTGAAAAGAACCTCGGCAGAAACCAGGGTAATATGTCGGAAAAACAGCAGGGCAAGGCTATTGTTGACTGCTACGAGGACATCAAAGCCGCCGGCTGCTGCGGCTGCTGCGTGTTCGCTTGGCAGGACGAATGGTTCAAGCGCACCTGGAACACCATGTACGCGGTCAATCTGAAACGCACGCCCTATTGGTCTGATTACCAAACAAACGAGCAGTATTTCGGTTTGCTGTCCTTCGACCCCGGCAGCGAAAAATCCGTGTGTTATGTTGACGGCGACAATTCCGAATGGAACGACTCGGACGTTGTCTCAAAGCGCGGCGACATGAAGCTTTCAATGAAGTATGACGAAAAGTTTGTATATTTCATGGTTCAAAAGGACGGGCTGAATATCGACAGCGACAAAATATACATTCCGCTTGATGTAACCCCCAAAAGCGGCAGCAGCTATTACGAGGAAAAGAAAATGCTGTTTGACCGCGCGATAGACTTCATAATCGAGCTTGAGGGCAGAAAAAACAGCCGCGTAAGGGTTCAGGAGCGTTACGAGGTGCTCCGCAGTAACTATTCGGAGAACGTTTACGAATTTAACGCGTACTTAAAGGACAATATTCCGGCAAAGGATTCGCCCAAGTTTGTAAACATCGACATGATTTTGCAAACCGCGACGCCGCTGATTTACAACAATCTTCAGGCGCCTGCCGAGGTTTTTGAAACAGGCAAGCTCAC
>DOUO01000045.1 GCA_003520555.1 Oscillospiraceae bacterium | reverse complement strand
ACAGGTATTCATCCGAATACCTGTTTTTTATTTTATCCGTGCGGTTAAAATGTAAAACAGCGCCGGCTCAAAACTCTTTTGAGTTTAGATCCGGCCACGAGTTAAATTATAAATCCGCCGTTTACGCCCAAAACCTGTCCTGTAATAAATCTTGCTCGGTCGGAGCACAAAAACACCGCCGCGTCGGCTATATCCTTGGGCGAGCCGAGGGTGTTAAGCGGAGTTTCCTGCTTTAAGGCGTTGAGCGTTTGTTCATCAAAGGACTTCATCATGTCGGTCATAACAACGCCCGGAGCAATGCAATTGACGCGAATTCCGGACAGCCCGAGTTCCTTGGCAAGAGCCTTGGTAAGTCCGATTACACCTGCTTTTGCCGCGCTGTAATGAACCTCGCATGAAGCTCCGGTCTGCCCCCACATTGAGCTGACGTTCAAAATAACTCCGCTGTGGTTTGGCAGCATAAAACGCTTTACCGCTTCCTGGGCGCAGTTGAACACACCGTCCAAATTAACCGACAGCATACGCTTCCAGTCGTCTGAGGTTAAATCCGTAAACAGCTTTTGCTGAGCGATTCCGGCGTTGTTTACAAGCGCGTCAAGGGATTTGAAGCGTTCTTTGATTTCATCAAACATGACGTTAACGCTTTGGCGGTCAGACACATCCGCGCCGACGGCAAAGGCGTCAACTCCATAGCTTTCGCGCAGAACCGCGGCGAGCTTTTGCGCCCGGTCTTTTTTTGTGCCGTAGTGCACCGCCACGTTGAAGCCGGCTTGGGCAAAGCCCACGCACATTGCCGTGCCTATGCCGCCCGAGCCGCCTGTTACAAGTACGTTTTTCATAATTATTTCTTTTTAAAGCCGTCCTTTAAGCTTACGCTGCGGTTGAATACCGGATGTCCGGGCTTGCTGTCGCGGCTGTCCACGCAGAAGTAGCCCAGACGCATAAACTGGAAGCTTTTGGGGGCGACTGCGTTTTCAAGGTTTTTTTCCGCCTTGCAGTTCTTGAGCACCACAAGGGACTGAGGATTAAGATAATCAAGGAAGCTTCCTTCGCCTGAGTCGGGATCGGGAACGGTGAACAGATTGTCGTAAAGCCGCACCTCGGCGTTCGCGCAGTTGTTCGCGTCAACCCAGTGGATTGTGCCGCGCACTTTTCTTCCGTCGGGGGTGTTGCCGCCGCGTGTTTCGGGGTCGTATTCGGCGTAAACCTCCAAAACATTGCCGTCGTCGTCCTTTTTGCAGCCCGTGCACTTTACGATGTAAGTGGACTTGAGTCTTACCTCGTTTCCGGGATAAAGGCGCTGGTACTTCTTGAACGGAACTTCCATAAAGTCCTCAGCCTCAATCCAGCTTTCGCGTGAAAAAGTAACCGTGCGTGTGCCGTCCTGCGGACGGTTGGGGTTGTTTTCAACCTCAAACTCTTCGGTTTTGCCTTCGGGATAGTTGGTGATGACAAGCTTTATCGGGTGAAGCACGCACATTGTACGTTCGGCACTTTCGTTTAAGTCGTCGCGCAGGCAGTGCTCCAAAAAGCTGTATTCAACGATTGAGTTTACCTTTGAAACGCCGATTTGGTCAATGAATGAGCGTATTGATTTGGGAGTGTAGCCGCGTCTGCGAAGTCCGCACAGAGTAGGCATTCTGGGGTCATCCCAGCCGTCAACGCAGTTTTTCTCAACAAGCTCCCTGAGCTTTCGCTTGCTCATTACGGTGTTGTTTATGCCGAGGCGCGCGAACTCAATCTGACGGGGCTTTGAAGGCGCGGAAATGTTGTCTATTACCCAGTCGTACAGCGGACGGTGAGCCTCGAATTCAAGCGAACAAAGGCTGTGGGTGATGCCCTCGAGCGCGTCCTCGATGGGATGCGCGAAGTCATACATGGGGTAAATGCACCATTTGTCGCCCGTGCGGTGATGACGAAGCCTGTTAATGCGGTAAATTACCGGGTCGCGCATATTGAAGTTGCCGGAAGCAAGGTCGATTTTAGCGCGTAAGGTCATGCTTCCGTCGGGAAATTCGCCGTTTTTCATGCGTTCAAACAAATCGAGGCTTTCCTCAACAGGTCTGTCGCGGAACGGAGACTTGGCGGGAGTTTGGGTGTCGCCGCGGTATTCCCTGACCTGTTCGGGAGTGAGCTCGCACACATATGCAAGTCCCTTTTTAATGAGCTCTACGGCAAATTCATACATCTGCTCAAAATACTGAGAAGCGTAGAAAAAGCGGTCGTCCCAGTGAAATCCGAGCCAGGTTATGTCCTCTTTAATTGCGTCGACGTACTCAACGTCCTCCTTGGTGGGGTTGGTGTCGTCCATTCGAAGGTTGCAAATGCCGTTGTATTTTTCAGCCGTACCGAAGTTAATGCAAACCGCCTTTGCGTGACCTATATGAAGGTAGCCGTTCGGTTCGGGAGGAAAGCGTGTGTGTACGCGCTGTCCTTCATATCTGCCGCCGGCGGCAATGTCCTCATCTATAAAATCGTGAATGAAGTTACCGTTCATAACCTCATTTGTGTTTGTTTCAGCCATGGTTTTTATCCTCTTAACTATTTAAAATTTCCAGTCCCTTTTCAAGACG
>DOUO01000150.1 GCA_003520555.1 Oscillospiraceae bacterium | reverse complement strand
AAATATTCGGTTCAAACGCGGGCATCAGCCTGAGCTTGAAAAGATTATTTTTATGGCGGCGGTCAATGTTTTCCTTTTTTTCGGCGTCGTCAATTACGCCCTCGCGGATGTAACGGTCAAGCTCGGCGTAGGTAAAGCCCAAATTTTCCTCGTCGGTTTTGCCGCAAAGTCCGTCGATGGGAGTTTTGTCAACAAGCTCCGGCGGAAGTCCCAAAAGTCTGCCGACCGCCTTTACTTCCTGAACCGTAAGGTTTGAGCACGGGCTGAAATCCCCTACGCTGTCGCCGTAACGCGTGGAATAGCCAACCCAGTCCTCGGAAAGGTTGCAGGTATTGGCAACTCTGCCGTTGTGACTTTGCGACACGGCATAAAGGGTTGACATTCTTATTCTCGGAGGCAGATTTTCACGGCTTTGCTTGGAAAGCTCAAACGGAATATTTTTGATTATGCCGTCAACCGAGTCCTTTATATTAATGATAAAATGACGGATTTCAAGGTGGTTCACAAGCAGCTTTGCCATGTCGATATCGGCCTGTTCGCCGTTTGGCATTAAAACTCCGATAACCCGGTCTTTGCCCAGCGCCTCAACACAGAGTGCGGCTACAATTGAACTGTCCTTGCCGCCGGAAATTCCGACAACGGCGTTGCAGTCCCTGCCGTTTTCCTCAAAAAAGCAGCGAATCCAGTTTACACATTCGTTTTTTACTTTTTCGGCGTCAAATTTATACATATGCTTTCCTCCACAGCAGTTTATTTTACATCGGGGTTGTTTACGCGCCGGTTATGTCAATTTGGCAGCTTTGCATGGTTTCAAGCGCCGCCAGGTGCTTTTCGGGCGTTACGCCGGCGCAGCAGGAAGCGTCAACGGTGATTTTTTCTTCGGGGAAATGCGCCTTTAAAAGCAGCGCGTTTGACACAACGCAGATGTCTGTGCACAAGCCGATAAGCTCAAGCTCAAAGGCTTCTCCACTCGCCGCCCGCTTTATCATAACGGGCAAGTCAACCGAGCCGAAGGTGTGCTTTTCAACGCAGGTATAATTTTTTCCCGAAAGCGCGTTTTGAATGTCCGCGTTAAGCTCATGCCCCGCGGTGTTCTTTACACAGTGCGGCACGGGCAGCTTTTTACCTTCGGCGGTTTGGGAATAATTATCAAAATGAGTGTCAAGCGTTACGAAGATTTCGCCGTCAAACGAGCTGATTTTCTTTGCGGCGGCAGGAACAATCGCGGCGGCTTCGCTGCTTCCGAGCGCGCCGTCAACAAAATCGTTTTGCATGTCAACAACAACCAAAAACCTTTTCATCGAGTTACCTCCCGTAATTTATAAATTAATTATATCCCCAAAGCTGCCGCAAGTCAACGGCCGGGCGCGTTTTTGAGGCAATAATGCTTTACGCGAACCGTTCGTGTTTCTGCGATAATAAAAACCGCCTGCCGTATCCGTGCCGTTGCGGGCAGGTTAAGGCAGGCGGTTTGATTTAGTTCGGATTCAGTGAATAAACCCTTGCGGAATTTATCAGTTGAACTGTGAATTGTAGATTTCGCTGTAGAGTCCGCCGAGTTCCATAAGAGAATCGTGGTTGCCGGTTTCTACAATGTTACCGTCCTTCATAACAAATATCAGGTCGGCGTTCTTGATGGTGGAAAGTCTGTGAGCGATAACAAAGCTTGTTCTGCCGCTTGTCAGAGAATCCATTGCCTTCTGAATCAGGATTTCGGTTCTGGTATCAACGTTACTTGTAGCTTCGTCCAAAATCAGCATGGGAGCGTTTTCGGTCATTGCTCTCGCGATTGTAACGAGCTGCTTCTGACCTGCGGAAAGCGCGCTCTCCTTCTGGATTTCGGTATCAAGTCCGTCGGGCAGTGTAGCTACATAGTGACTGAGGTTGGTTTCCTCAAGAATCTCCTGAAGTCTGTTTTCGTCAACATTTTTAAGGTTATAAACAATGTTCTCTCTGAGAGTGCCGTTGATAACCCAAGTTTCCTGAAGAATCATGCCGAAGATTTCTCTGAGTTCCCGACGTGACATATCCTTGATGGACACGCCGTCAACCAGGATATCGCCGCTGGTGATTTCATAGAAGCGCATCAGCAGGTTAACCAAAGTGGTTTTACCCGCGCCGGTAGGACCGATGATAGCAACCTTCATGCCGGGCTTGATTTTGCCGGAGAAGTTTGTGATTGTAAGCTTGTTGGGGTCGTAGCCGAAGCATACGTCCTTAAATTCAACCTCACCGCGGATATTGTTGTGGTCAAGAAGCTGCTTCTTGTCGCCTTCTTCGGGAAGCTCTTCCTGCTCAAGGAAGGTGAATACTCTGTTGCAGGCAGCGGTACCGAGCTGGATTGTCGAGCTTGCCTGACCGATCTGAGCAAGAGGCTCCTGGAACAGCGATACATATACGATAAAGCCTGTGATAACGCCGATATCCGAGATAATGCCGTTTGCGAAAAGCAGACCTGCTACAATAAGAACCGCAGCATATGTAAGATAAGATACAAACTGCATGGCAGGCTCGATAAGAGTACCGATTGCCTGAGATTTGAAAAGGATGGTACCGAACAAATCGTTCTTATTTTTGAATTCTTCAACCTTCTGATTCTCAGCGTTGAACGCCTTGATAACGAGCTGACCGGAATAGTTTTCTTCAACCGCGGCGTTAACTTCACCGAGGAGCTTCTGGTTTTTGTCAAACAAAGGCAGCGCGAATTTGAAGGTAAGGCCGATGATAATCAGCATAACCGGCAGCGAGCAAATTACAACAAGCGCCATTTGCCAGCAGGCGATGAACATCGCGATAAACACACCGATAAGCATAACGCCGGACTGCACCAGCATACTTACGGAGTTCTGCAGCGATGTGCTGAGAATATCAACGTCGTTGGTGATAACCGAGAGGATATCACCGGTTTGGGTTGTATCAAAATAGTTAAGAGGCATTTTGTTGATTTTTGCGGCAATCTGCCTTCTTATATCTTTTGAGAATTTCTGAATGATTGTGTTGAGGATAAAACCGGAAATAAAACCGGTGATAAACGCGGTTGCTACGTAGAATACAAGAGTCAGAGCGTAGCGGGTTACGTTTTCCATATTTACAACGAACTGACCGTTAACGGCCTCGTGGCCTACAGGTGAAATCTCATTGGTCAGGCTGCGGATTGTGCCGGGTGTTAAAATTGTAAAAATAACAGAGGCAACAAGCAGGATAATTGAAAAAATAAAGGGAGCGTAGTAATTACGGAAAGCTTTTACAAGACTTCCGAGCTTGTTCTTTTCCTTAGCAGGGGCATTGGTGTTTGTACTCATAATCCTAACTCCTCCTTACTAAGCTGTGATAACGCAATCTCCTGGTAAACAGGACAATTTCTTACAAGGTCGTAGTGCTTGCCGATACCAACCATCTTGCCGTGATCCAATACAACAATCTGGTCGGCGTCCATAATAGTACCGACGCGCTGAGCGATGATAACTCTTGTGGTGTCGGGAAGCTCTTCCGCGATGCGGCCTCTGACCGTTTTATCGGTCTTATAGTCAAGCGCCGAGAACGAGTCGTCAAAGATTAAAATCTCGGGCTTTGCGGCAACCGCTCTGGCAATACAAAGTCTTTGCTTCTGACCGCCGGAGAAGTTTGAACCGCCCTGGGCAACCTCGGAATCGTAGCCGTTTCTTTTCTTCATAACAAAGCCGTCGGCGTCCGCGATTTCGGCAGCCCATCTGATATCCTGAAGCGTCATATCGGGATTTTTAAACGCGATGTTGTCCTTGATGATACCTTTAAAGAGGAAGCCTCTTTGCGGAGCGTAGCCGATGCGGTCTCTTAAATCCGACTGAAGAACGTCCTTTACGTTTACGCCGTCAACAAGAACTTCGCCTCTTGTACAGTCAGCCATACGGGGAATCATGTTGATGATTGTCGTTTTACCGCTGCCGGTGGCGCCGATAAACGCAATTGTTTCACCCTGCTTAACCTTAAACGAAATGTCCGAAATAGCTTCTTTGTCCGTTCCGGGATACGCAAAACCTACATTTTTGAATTCGATAGTACCTTTTTCCTTGAATTCAACGGGATTTTCGGTATCCAATACGGAAACCTCGTGAGTGATAACCTCGTCAATACGCTTTGCGCTGACAGCGGCTCTCGGCCAGATAACAATCAAAGTTACCATCAAAACGAAGGACATAATAATCTGGCTTGCAAGCATAACAAACGCGTTTGTCGCGCTGAACGCCTGGGAAGCGGCTTCCATGTCCATGCCGTTAAGCACGTAGGCGCTTGCCCACAGGATAGAAAGCGACAAGCCCGACATTACCATCATAACGAGCGGTGTAAATACGGACAGGGTTCTGCCGGCAAAAATCTGAACCTTGGTGAACGCGGCGTTTACCTTTTCAAACTTGCCTTCCTGATATTCTTCCGCGTTGAAAGCTCTGACAACTCTTACGCCGGTAAGATTTTCTCTTGAAGCGACGTTGAGCGCGTCGGTCAGCTTTTGAACCTTCGCAAACTTAGGAGTTAACATCATAAGTAAGATGATAACCGTAACTACAAGAATTACCAGCCATACAGCGGTTACGATTGTCAAAGACGCGTTTGCGTACTGCAGCAGAAGGATTACAGACCAAACCATAACAACCGGCGCCAAAAACGCGGTTTTCAAGAATGTCAGCCACGCAAGGTGAACATTCTGCATGTCGTTGGTTGTACGGGTAATCAAAGACTCGGTTGAGAAAGAAGCAAAGTCCGCGATGGCGAATTTGTTAACTCTCTCATACATTTTCTGCCTTATACCGGTAACGGTACTGCTGGCGGTTGCGCTGGCTACAAATCGGATAATAACCTCGACCGCCGCCATCAATATAGCGCAGATAACCATATACAGGCCATACCACCAGATTTCGGCCACACCGTTTTGCCTGCTGTCTTGCACTGCTTTGGTAAGCAAGCTGATGTAAGTGACGATTTGCATCATGAAGTAAACTTCGCATATAGTCAAAAGGAAAATTGCAATGACCGATACCCAGTTCTTAGCCTTCATGTTTTTGAAGAGTAATTTGAACATGACATCCCCTCTTTTATAAATTTTTGTGCATATTTTAACGGCAAAGCTGCCGCTAATTACCATGAAAATAATTTGTTTTCCGTCCTCATGCGAAATAATTTAAAACTTCACCCGGACGATATATACGCGGATTGCCGGAGCTTTCGCAGGCAGCGCAATCCTTACCGTATGCGGCAAAAATATATTAGATATAGTCATTATACCTCAATACGCAAACAAAATCAAGAAAAAAATTACAAATAACCGACTCTTGTCTGTTAATCTTACAAACAACACGCAAAACTACGATTAAAACAAACGTATAAACAAGCGGCAAATGTTTAAGGTTTTGCAGGGCGTTTAGAGAAAAAACTTAGTTGATTGTATCCTCGCGTTCTTCAAAATATTGATTATGAAATCTATAAAAAAGAGTATAAAAAATGAATGAAAGAGAAAAACGAATTACTACTAAATTTGAAAAGGAGGTTTTTAACATCTTCGAGTTTCCGAGAATTAAAGCAACTGTATATGGTGAGTTTATTGAACTAAGGAGTAATTAAGCTTATGTATAAAAAAGTCCCTGATTATTTGGTTAATCAAGGACTTTTTATAGTTTGTCTATGTTATCGGCGAGAACTTTTACAGTTTTCAGAAATCCGTCCGCCTTATTTTTATCTGCGTTCTCAATAAGAGGAGCTATGCTTGCGAGAATGTTGTTATCACTTACGGAGTCAAACAAAAGAAAATCTATGCTTGTGTTCAAGGCTTGCGCAATATTAAATAGAACCTCAACGGACAGTTTTCTTGTGCCTCTCTCAATGTGTCCGATATGCGCCGCTGACAAGTCACAAATCTCTCCAAGCTGTTCCTGCGTAAATTTTTTCTCTATTCGTTTTTCCCT
>DOUO01000044.1:1189-6787 GCA_003520555.1 Oscillospiraceae bacterium | reverse complement strand
TCAAGCTTTGAATTTAGTTAATATTACCTATGACTTTACTGTGTTTTCTTAATTTGCGAAATATTCGCAAATCTATTGACTTTTATCCTGCATACTGTTATAATAATTTGCGAAACATTCGCAAATAGGAGGCGGTTTTATGCCGAAATATATGACGAAGCAAAGAAAAACGCTTCTTTCCTTCCTTTCGGCTCATGCCGACGAGGAGCTTTCCGCGCGGCAAATCGCGGAAACGCTCAACGATGAAAGCATAAGCATAAGCGCGGTTTACCGTAACCTTGCCGCTCTTGAACAGGAGGGGAAAATCCGCAGGTGCTCAAAAAGCGGAAGCCGCGAAGTTTTCTATCAGTACACCGACTGCACCTCATGCAAGGACTGTCTGCATCTTTCCTGTGAAAAATGCGGCAAAACCTATCACATGAACACCCCCGACGCCGAAAGGCTTGTTCGGGCTCTGGCGCAAAACGACGAGTTTTCAATTGATAAAACCGCTACCGTGCTTTACGGAGTTTGCAGGGATTGCAGGGAAGTAAAAAAATAGAGGTATATATGAAAAGAACAGTATCAATATGTTTGGCCGCGGTGCTTGCGGCGTCCGCGTTTGCGGGCTGCTCGGGAAATTCCTCGCCGACGGCTCGGGACAGCGCAAAGCTGAAGATTTTAACCACCATAGCCCCTCAGTACGACTGGCTTGTGAACATCACGCAGGGAGCGAAGGACGTTGAACTTACCATGCTGCTTGACTCCGGCGCGGACTTGCACAGCTTTCAGCCGTCCGCAGACGACCTTTACAGTATTTCAAACGCCGACGTGTTTGTTTATACGGGCGGCGAATCCGACAAATGGGTTGACAAGGCGCTTAAAAATTCAACGGACGTACTTGCCGTAAACCTTATGGAGCTTTTGGGCGATAAGGCAAAGCAAGAGGAAGCCGTTGAGGGTATGCAGACCGACGGGCATGAGGATTCCGAAGAAGCCGCCGAATACGACGAGCACATTTGGCTTTCGCTGAAAAACGCCGAATACGTATGCGAAAAAATCTGCGGCAAGCTCAGTGAAAAAGACAGCGCCAACAAGGACGTTTACGAAAAAAACACAAAGGCATATACGCAAAAGCTTCATAAGCTTGAAAATGAGTATGAAAAAGCGGTAAAAGACGCGAAATTCAACACTCTCCTGTTTGCCGACCGTTTTCCGTTCCGATACCTGACCGACGACTGTAATTTGAAATATTACGCGGCGTTTTCAGGCTGCTCGGCTGAAACCGAAGCGAGCTTTGAAACCGTAAAGTTCCTTTCGGATAAATTAAGCGAGCTCAAGCTTCCCGCCGTGATGACGATTGACGGCTCAGATAAAAAAATCGCCGAAACCGTCAGGGAAAACTCATCAAATAAGGACGCGGAAATTCTGACGCTTGACTCAATGCAGTCAATGAAATCCGCCGATATTAAAAACGGAAACGACTATATTAAAGTCATGACAAATAACCTTGAGGTGCTTAAAAAAGCGCTCGGATAAGGAGAAACAATGGCGCAGTTAACTTGTGAAAACCTTACCCTCGGATACGAGGGCAGGGAGATTATATCGGGGCTCAGCTTCTCGGTGAATACGGGCGATTACCTTTGTATCGTCGGTGAAAACGGTTCGGGAAAGTCCACCCTGATGAAAACAATTTTAGGACTTCACAGCCCCATGAAGGGAAAAATATTAACAGGCGACGGACTAACCCAAACCGAAATAGGCTATCTTCCGCAGCAAACAGTGGTTCAAAAGGACTTTCCCGCGTCCGTGCGTGAAATTGTAATTTCGGGCTTTCAGGGCAGATGCGGACTCAGGCCGTTTTATACCCGTCAGGAAAAGCAGCGCGCGCTTGACAACATGAAAAAAATGCGCGTTGACGGTCTGCAAAAGCGTTGTTACCGCGAACTCTCCGGCGGTCAGCAGCAGCGTGTTTTGCTTGCCAGAGCGCTGTGCGCCACCGAAAAAATGCTTCTGCTTGACGAACCGGTTTCGGGACTTGACCCGAAGGTTACCGCCGAAATGTACAGCTTAATTTCCGAATTAAACAGGGAAGGCATAACGGTGATTATGATTTCCCACGACATCGAGGCGGCGCTGCGCTATTCAACTCACATTCTTCACATCGGCGGAGATGTTTTCTTCGGAACCAAGGAAGAATTCAAACGCGGCCTTTTCATCAGCGACCGCAGCTTCAGAAACGGGGGTGAGCGCCGTGGCTGAAGCGCTTAACAAGCTTGTATATTATTTTCAGACCGTGCCCACCGTGCGCTACGCCTTTATTGTAGGAATATTTATCGCGCTCAGCGCGTCGCTTTTGGGCGTAACGCTGGTGCTTAAAAGATTTTCATTCATCGGCGACGGACTTTCGCACGTTGCTTTCGGCGCGATGGCTGTCGCGGCTGTTGTCGGAATTACCGACAACATGCTTATCGTAATGCCCGTCACCGTCATCAGCGCGGTGCTGCTGCTCGCGACCGGAAAAAACGCGAAAATCCGCGGCGACGCTTCCGTTGCCATGATTTCCGTGGGCGCGCTTGCAATCGGTTATCTTTTGATGAACAAGTTTCCCGCCACAAACAATGTTTCGGGCGACGTTTGCTCAACGCTTTTCGGCTCAACCTCGATTTTAAGCCTTACGCTGTCCGACGTGTGGCTCACCGTCGGGCTTTCGACGGCGGTGGTAATTGCGTTTATTCTGTTTTATCACAAAATATTCGCCGTCACCTTTGACGAGGATTTCGCGCGCGCTACGGGCACAAAGGCAGGCGTTTACAACCTGATTATCGCCGTAATCATCGCCGTAATCATCGTGCTCGCGATGAACGTTGTGGGCTCGCTGCTTATCTCCGCGCTGGTAATTTTTCCGGCGTTGTCGGCTATGCGCGTGTTCAAAAGCTTTAAATCGGTAACAATCTGCGCGGCGTGCCTGTCGGTTCTCTGCGCTTCCGCAGGAATTGTAATATCAATAATCGACGGCACTCCCGTAGGCTCGACAATTGTGGCGGTGGACATTGTAATGTTCTTTATATTCTGGATTATAGGACTTGTTAAAGGTGGAGTAAGAAAATGAAAAAGCTTTTGACTTTTGCCGTTTGCGCGGTAATCGCGCTTTCGGCGTCAGCTTGCGGCAGCTCAAATCAGGCGGCGGACAAGGCCGCGCAGTCCTCAAAATCAAAAACCGTAAGCGACGTGCTTTCGCAGGCGGATACCAAGTCCGAGGAAACAACAGACAACGGCGCTCCGATTGCCACTCAGGCAGACCCTTCAAAGCTCGTATATCCCGAGCTTGATTATAACGCGGAGCTTGACCTCACGACAATGAGCGGCACAATGGTGTATGCCGAGGTCAGCAACATGATAAAAACCCCGTCGGATTACCTTGGCAAAAAGGTGAAAATCAACGGTACCTTTGACGTTTACGTCAACCCGAAAACCGAATCATATTACTACGCCTGCATTGTTCGGGACGCGACCGCGTGCTGTTCAAGCGGAATTGAGTTTTCCCCGTCAAAAAAGCTGAAATATCCCGATGATTTTCCTAAGGTCGGAACTCCGATTGCCGTAGGCGGCGAGTTTGAAACCTACAAGGAAGGCGAGACTACGTACCTCCGTCTTAAGAACGCGGAAATGACGGTCGGCTCAATTAAAGATTAGTCATAATCTTGACAAACGCGGAAATATAATTATAATAAAACTACTGCCACCGGGTAGAGAATGTAATACTGAACATTCGCGGGCATATCGTTAGGTCTTTGAAGATATGCCGCGGATGTTTTTTGTTTTTCGGGTGTATAATAATGAAAAAGCTTACCTCATATTTTACGAAATTCGAGCTTGCGCTGTGGTTTTCCTCAGTTGCGGTCATAATCGCGTCGTATATTATATTCGGCGTTGAAAACTACTTTACGCTTGCGGCGTCGCTTGCGGGCACCGCGATGCTTATCCTCAACGCCAAAGGAAATCCCCTGGGGCAGGCGCTTGCCATAGTGTTTTCAATAATGTACGCCGTCATTTCGTTTTCATACGCCTATTACGGAGAAATGATTACCTACCTCGGCATGACCGCGCCCATGGCGGCGCTTTCGCTTGTGAGCTGGCTCAGAAATCCGTTTAAGGGCAAAAAAAGCGAGGTTACGGTAAACAGGTTGGGCAAAAAGGAAATCGCGCTCATGCTGATACTTTCGGCGGTTGTAACCGCGGCGTTCTGCTATATATTAAAATCGCTGTCAACCGCGAATTTGGAAATCAGCACCGCTTCAATTACAACAAGCTTCATCGCGGCGTACCTCACCGCAAGGCGGAGTCCGTATTTCGGGCTTGCCTACGCCTCAAACGATGTTGTTCTTATTGTAATGTGGATAATGGCAGCCCTTGAAAATCCTTCGTATTTTTCGGTAGTAATATGCTTTGTTGTATTTTTGTTCAACGATATTTACGGATTTGTCAACTGGAAAAGAATGAGAAAAAAACAATCCGCAGAAATGAGAAAAAAACAATCCGCCGTTTAACTTGAAAAATCGCGGATAATAAGTTAAAATAAAAAAGGAGACCTTGCGGTCTCCGTCAACGGATTATTAAAGCTTAAAGTCCTCCGCGGTATATGTACCCGAAAGGGTAATGCTGCGCGGAACGCGCATAAGAGGGTCGTAGTTAAACGCCCTGCACCTGCCGTTTTCCATATGCCTTGATTTTTTGCAGGCAACAATCCCGTTTTCAAAAAAAGCGTTTGCGCAGTAGCTGCAGTCCGGACTGATGTTTTTTCCGAAAAATTTATTTTTCATAAAATCACCTCGTACAATATCATTGTATCATATCAAAACGGAAGTTACAAGTAGAATTTTGGAGGATTCACATGGAGTTTTCATCAAAAACCATGCGCCTGAATAATATTGATTCGGTGCCGTTCCTGACTTATAATTCCTTATCGGAAATAAAATTTATCAATCACGCGTTCTCAACACGCCTCGGCGGTGCGTCGCGCGGGATATTTTCCTCAATGAACATGGCGTTCAACCGCGGCGACAATCCGGAACACGTCACCGAAAACTATAAAAGAATCTGCAAAAGCGCGGGCTTTGAATTTGAAAGCCTCGTCGCCTCCGCTCAGGATCACCACACCTTTGTGCGCGCCGTAACCAAGGCAGACAGGGGAGTCGGCATTTATAAGCCGCGCGACGCGGAAAGCGTGGACGCGCTTATTACCGATGAACCGGGAGTAACGCTTGTTACCTACTACGCCGACTGCACGCCGTTGTTTTTTGTCGATGTAAAAACCAAGGCAATCGGACTTGCGCACGCCGGCTGGCGCGGAACCGCCGGAAGAATAGGCGAAAGGGTTATTGAAAAAATGACCGCTCTTTACGGCACAAATCCCGCGGATATCACGGCGGCAATCGGCCCCGCGATATCGGTTTGCTGTTACGAGGTTGACCTGCCCTGCGCGGAGCATTTTCTCGGCATGACCGACCTGAGCCCCGGGGAATTTGTTTTCCCTAAGGAAAATGAAAAATTCATGCTCGATTTGCTTGAATGTAACCGTCAAATTTTGGTAAAGGCAGGCGTCAAGCCCGAAAACAT
>DOUO01000044.1:0-1101 GCA_003520555.1 Oscillospiraceae bacterium | reverse complement strand
CTGCAACAGCGGTCTTTTGTGGAGTCACCGCGCCACAAAGGGCGAAAGGGGAACAATGAGCGCGTTTATGTGTATAAGGGAATAGGACAATATTTTTAATCCGTTTCGGGACTTTGACCGTTTGAGTATCTCGCGTCAAGCTCACGGTACATGTAGTTTTTCCATTTTGAAAAGCTCGGCTTACCGCTTGATGTTGTGCATCCGCACCTGATTAAATAATCGTTCCAGCCGAGAAAGCCGTTCGCTCTGAGTACTTTTTCGGTTTCATCTTTGCCCAAAAGCCAGTAGTAACCCAAAAAAATAGTGCTGTCTCCCTTTGAAAGGTAGTCGTTGTAAACCTCGGTAATCTCTCTGTAACGTTCGGCAGGATGTATCGACGTAACGCTCATATTATGGCTTTCCATCTGCTTTTTTGCTTCCTCGATTATAAAGGAATATTTTTCTTGATACGCCGCTTCTTTTTCCTTAACGTCATTGGAAATGTTAAATAAAACAACGAACGAAACCGCTGCGCAGCCCAAAACAAACAGTATGTACACCGCGCCTGTAAGTATCGCGATTAAAGCAGGATGCTTTGTTCTTTTAACAGGAAGCCCCTGCGGATTGTTCGGCGTAATATATCCTTTGATTTCCTCTTGCTTCATAATTAAGACTCCTTTTTAAACCAAACATCTTTAACGCGGAACTCTTTGCCGTTCAGGTAATCAAGAGCCCCCGCGCTTTCTTTAAAATTAAATACAAGCTTATAGCTGTACAGCGCCTGATATTTAAAGCCGTCGGGCGCTTTTTTGTTTTTGCCGTACTTTGAGTCCCCGACCAGCGGATGACCGATTGAAGCCATGTGCGCCCTTATCTGGTGGGTTCTGCCGGTCAGAAGCTCAACCTCGACAAGACTGAATTTACCGTTGCCGCTCAGTACCCTGTACCTTGTTTTGATTTCCTTTGAACCCTCAACCGCTGTTTTGTGTACCTTAACCGTGTTTTTGCTCTCGTTTTTGGTAATATAGCCTGTTAAGACGTCCTCGCTTTTAACCGGCTTTCCGTGAACAAGGCAAAGGTAATACTTTTCAAGCTCGCGGCTTTTCATCTTAGCGTTAAGTA
>DOUO01000128.1 GCA_003520555.1 Oscillospiraceae bacterium | reverse complement strand
ACAACGTGTTTAAGGCAGGCACAATTTCGACCGTTGCCGAAAAAACCGCAATCGGCTTTGCCAAAAAATATCTTGAGGAACGCGGACTCAGCCGCAATAAGGCTGAGCTTAAACGCCTTGCAAAGGGCTGTACGGGCGTAAAGCGCACCACCGGTCAGCACCCGGGCGGCATGGTTGTTGTGCCGCGCACAAACGAGATTTACGACTTTTGCCCGGTTCAGCACCCGGCAAACGACATGACCTCAGACAATATCACAACGCATTTTGACTTCCACTCAATTCACGATACAATAACCAAGCTTGACGAGCTCGGACACGATGTTCCGACCATATATCACTACCTTGAAATGTTCACCGGCATCCCCGTAATGAACGTTTCAATGAGCGACCCCGACGTTATGTCGCTGTTTAATTCGCCCAAGGCTTTGGGCGTCAGCGAGGACGACATCGACTGCAAAACAGGCACGTTCAGTATTCCCGAATGCGGCACGGGGTTTGTACGCGGAATGTTAGTTGAGTCAAATCCCAAAACCTTTACCGACCTTTTGCAGATTTCGGGACTTTCGCACGGTACGGACGTATGGCTCGGCAACGCGCAGGAGCTTATCCATAACGGCACCTGTACCATTTCCGAGGTTATCGGAACCCGTGACTCGATTATGACATACCTTATGCACAAGGGACTTGACAGCTCAATGGCGTTTAAGATTATGGAAATTGTGCGTAAGGGCAAGGCGACCAAGCTTCTTACCGACGAACATTTTAAGGCTATGCGCGAACACAACGTTCCCGAATGGTACATCGATTCCTGCATGAAGATTAAATACATGTTCCCCAAGGCTCACGCGGCGGCGTACATGATTGCCGCCTTAAGGCTCGGCTGGTACAAGGTTCACAAGCCGACCGAATATTACGCCGCGTACTTTACCGTCCGCAGCGAAAACCTTGACGGAGCCGTGCTTATGCAGGGACATTCGGCGGTTAAGGCTAAGATGAATCAAATCAAGCAGCTTCAGCAAAATCATGAATCCTCAGACAAGGATGACAAGGATTACCAAACGCTTCAAATTGTCAACGAAATGCTTGCCCGCGGAATTCAGGTTCTTCCGGTTGATATTTATAAATCAGAGGCAAAAATGTTTGTTGTTGAGGACGGAAAAATCCGTTTGCCGTTTTCATCGCTTCCGGGCGTAGGCGAAGCGGCGGCAATAGCTCTTGCCGAGGAAGGCAAAAAAGGCGAATATCTTTCAATCGAGGACATGCAGGTGAAAACCAAGGTTACCAAGGCGGTAATCGAAACCCTGTCCTCGGTCGGCGTTCTCAGCGGACTGCCGGAAACATCACAGATGTCTTTGTTTTAAGGAGGTACTTTTGTGAAAAAACTTTTAACCATGAAAAATATCCTTATTGCAATAGCCTTTACGGTTTTATTGCTGTTGGTAAAGGACAATCTCAGCGTAATTTTTGTAGTTCTGGGCGGACTTTTGGCAATTCTTACTCCGTTTTTTATCGGATTCCTGTTCGCTTATATTCTCAATTTTCCCTATAAGCTTATTCACGACAAGGCTTTTAAGAAAATGGGAACCAAGCGTAAATTTTTGCTTAAGGTCAAAAAACCGCTTGCCATTACGCTGACCTATGTAGGCGCAACCGCAATTGTCGTCGCGCTGATTGTAACGGTTGTGCCTCAAATCGCGGCAAACCTTGCGACTCTGATTAAAAACGCGCCTAAATACGGTCAAACAGCCTACGGCTATTATCAGGACGCGGTAAACTGGGCAAACAAAACCTTTAACGCGGGAATTCCGATCACCTTTACCCAGGAAGAAATGATCAGCAACGTGTTAAAATTCTTTACCGGCAAGGAAAACGTGAGTGCCGCCGATATAACAAAGACTATCTTTGACAGCCTGCCTTACATCTTCTCAAACTTCTTCGGCTTCCTGACATCAGCGACAACAGGCATTTACAACTTCATCATGGGCGTTGTAATTTCCGTATACTTCCTTGCGTTCAAGGAATCCCTTTGCTATCAGATAAAAAAGCTTGCGGTTGCTTTTCTTCCTATCAAGGTGCTTCCCAAGCTTTATGAAATCGTAGATATCACCGACACCAAATGCGGCCGCTTCCTTGTAGGCGACATTGTTGATTCCGCAGTGTTCGGAATCGCGCTGTTTGTGCTTTTGACAATCTTCGGCGTGCCTTACGCTCCGCTGATTGCCGTAATCTGCGGCGTGTGCAACATCGTACCGTTTTTCGGTCCGTGGATCGGCGGTATCCCAAGCGCCTTTATCCTGGCTCTTATCGGACCTCAGCCGCTTATCACGTTTATAATCATCGTATTCATCTTGCAGCAAATTGACGCAAATATTACCCGTCCGAAGATTATCGGAAACCACGTCGGACTTTCAAGCTTTTGGGTACTGTTCAGCGTACTTATCGGAGGCGCGTTGTTCGGGCTTATGGGCTTTATCCTCGGTACGCCGATTTATGCCGTTATTTACTCGCTTGTCGGCAAGCGCGTCAGAAATAATCTTAAGGAAAAGGGCAAGCTCGGTCAGGAAGCGCTTGATTTTCAGGTGCTGCGTTACGCTGAAATAGCCGAGGAGCAAAAGCGTATCCGCGAGGAAAAGGAAGCCGAGCAAAAGAACAAGATTAAAAAGCTTATTCATTTTAATTTAGGCGACAGGGAAGATTCGGAAGCGGATAAACAGGAAACCGAATCGGAAACAAATGAGAAAACCTTTGCTGAAATAACAGAGGATAATAAAAAGTAAAAATTATAAGAAGGGGAGACCTTCGCGGTCTCCCCAAGCTATGTCTTGACAGGATTGTTTTATTATGGTAATATACTAAAGTGTTATCATACTAAAGTAATGAGAGGAATATATGAAAAGATATACTAAAATTACCCCCGAGGGTACAAAGGACTTTCTTTTTGCCGAATGTTCGGCAATGGACGATGTATGCGGAAAGGTGGAAACGGTTTTCCGCGCGCGCGGCTTTAAAAAGGTCATCACACCCGCAATTGAGTTTTATGACATTTTCGCGCTTCCGTGCAGCGGAATCATGCAGGAGGCAATGTTCAAAACCGTTGACAACAAGGGCAGGCTTTTGGTTGTCCGTCCGGACTCAACGCTTCCCATCGCGCGCATGACCTCAACCAGGCTCAAAAACAGCCTTTTGCCGTTGCGGCTGTATTACAAGCAGGCTGTATACCGCAATAATCCTACCCTAACCGGCAGAAGCAGTGAAAATATGCAAATGGGCGTTGAGCTTCTGGGCGTCAGGGGAATCCGCGCGGATTTGGAGGTGCTCACCACCGCGGTCAGCGCTGTTTCTTCGGTTGCCGAGGATTTCAGAATTGAGCTCGGTCACGCCGGCGTTTTTGACGCGTTGTCCGAAAACCTTGAAATTGACGATAATTATAAGGAAAAAATCAGAGTTTCAATTGAGGGCAAAAATTATTCCGCGCTTAACAATCTGCTTGATAAGCTTCAGCCCTCAAAGGCGGTAAGCGCGATACGCAGCCTGCCGTCGCTTTTCGGCGGAGACGAGGTGTTTGACAAGGCGCGTGAAATCTGCCGCGGAACAAAGGCGGAGGACGCGCTTGAATATCTGCATAAAATCTACACAAATCTCAGTTCGCTGGGCTTGGGTGAAAAAATAATAGTTGACCTGGGACTGGTTCAGCGCAACGATTACTACACCGGCATTGTATTTTCGGGTTATATAAGCGGAATCGGTGACGCTGTGCTTTCCGGAGGCAGATACGACGAGCTTTTGGGCGAATTTGACCTGCCCATGGGCGCCGCGGGCTTTGCCATTGACACCGACGCCGTAACCATGAAGCGCTTAAGCGATGAAAATATCAGTTATTCGGACAACCCCGACGTGCTTGTGTTTGCCGCCGACGGCTATGAAATGCAGGCTATTTCGGAGGTAGAAAGGCTTAACGCCGAAGGAGTGAAGGCTCAGTTCAGCGTTTTGCCGACTCTTGAGGAAACACAGCGCTTTGCGCGTGAACGCGGAATTCCGCAGGTTAAGGAGGTAAAATAATGAAGCCTCTCAGAATTGCCCTCACAAAGGGCAGACTTGAAAAAACAACGGTTGAGCTGTTTGAGAAAATCGGCTACAACTGCGACGAAGTAAAAAACAAGGGCAGACGGCTTATTTTATCCGTCGGCGACGGTCTTTTTGAGGTTGTGCTTGCAAAGGCGGCGGACGTTATTACATATGTTGAACACGGCGTCTGCGACCTCGGAGTTGTCGGCAAGGACACTATTCTTGAAAACGGCACGTCGTTTTACGAGCTGCTTGATTTGGGCTTCGGAAAATGCCGCTTCGCGCTTGCCACAGCCGGGGGCAGGGATTTTTACAGCGGTTACAATACAAAAACCATAGCCACAAAATACCCGAATGTTACGCGCGCGTTTTTTGACGATAAAAACATGGATGTACGCATTATAAAAATAGAAGGCTCGGTTGAGCTTGCCCCGCTTGTCGGACTTGCGGACGGCATAGTGGATATCGTTGAAACCGGCTCAACCCTTAAGGCAAACGGCCTGGAGGTTATTGAATGGGTAACCGACATTTCCGCAAGGCTTATTGCCAACACCGCAAGCCTTAAGCTCAGAAAAAAGGAAATTGAAGAACTGCAAAAGAAATTGGAGGCTGTAACTCAATGATTACAACTGTAACGGCAGACGGCTCAAAGGAATATGAGTTTATTGAATATCTTAAAAAAAGGGCGCAGAATTCCGACAAAAACGTAATTCCCACTGTTCAGGAAATTATTGACAATGTGCGCGAAAACGGCGACAGCGCTGTAAGGGATTACACAATCAGGTTTGACGGAAAGGCTCCCGAAAACGCCGAAATCTCCGCAAATGAAATTGACGCGCTTATTGAAAAATGCGACGGGTCATATCTTGAAACCGTCAAAAAGGCGGCGGCAAACATAGCCGACTTCCACAAAAGACAGCTTCAGCAAAGCTGGCTTACCACCAAATCAAACGGTGTAATAATGGGGCAGAGGGTTCGCGGTTTAAAGCGCGTCGGAATTTACGTCCCCGGCGGCACGGCGGCTTATCCTTCTTCGGTGCTCATGAACGCAATTCCCGCAAAAATCGCCGGAGTTGAGGAAATAATCATGGTTACTCCTCCGCAGAAGGACGGTACCCCCAACCCCAATATTATCGCCGCGGCAAAAACCGCAGGCGTTGACCGTGTTTTCCTTATGGGCGGAGCTCAGGCTGTGGCGGCATTGGCTTACGGAACGGAGACCGTACCCAAGGTTGATAAAATTGTAGGTCCGGGCAATATCTTTGTTGCCACCGCCAAAAAGCTGCTTTACGGCACCGTTGATATCGACATGATTGCGGGCCCCAGCGAGATATTGATTGTGGCTGATAAAACCGCCAATCCCAAATTCCTTGCCGCAGACCTCATGAGCCAGGCCGAGCACGACAAGCTTGCTTCGGCAATATTGCTTACGGATTCCGCCGAAATCGCGGAAAAAACCAAGGCTGAGCTTGAAATCCAAATGCAAAAGCTTGAACGCAGGGAAATTATCGAGTCCTCTCTTGACAATTTCGGCGCGATAATTGTATGCAGCAACATGACTCAGGCGGTGGACTTTGCCAATGAGCTTGCCCCCGAACACCTTGAGGTTTGCTGTGAAAACCCGATGGAATACATCGGCAAACTTGACAACGCCGGTTCGGTGTTCCTCGGCAATTACAGTCCCGAACCCTTGGGCGACTATTTTGCCGGCCCCAATCACGTTTTACCCACAAGCGGCACGGCGCGTTTCTTTTCACCGCTTTCGGTTGACAGCTTCATTAAAAAATCAAGCTTCATTTATTACACTGAGGACGCGCTCAGGGCTGACGCCGAGGACGTTATCCGCTTTGCCGACACCGAAGGGCTGACGGCTCACGCAAATTCAATCAAGGTTCGATTTGACCTTGACTAAGGCAGGAAAAATATGAGTTACTCACTTAACAATAAAATCAGGGAGCTTGTGCCATACGAGCCAATCAGCGGCACATATGAAATACGTCTTGACGCCAACGAATGTCCGGACAATCTGCCTGACGATATCAGGCGGCAAATTGACGCCGCAATTAAAAAAATTTCATACAATCGCTATCCCGACCCGTTGGCGGAAAGCCTTGTTAATTCTTTTGCGGAATTTTACGATATCAAGCCCGAGCTTGTTACGGCAGGCAACGGTTCGGACGAGCTGATTTTCTTAATCGAATCCGCTTTTCTTGAAAAGGGCGACAAAATGCTTGTTGTGTCCCCGGATTTTTCAATGTACCGCTTTTATTCCTCAATTTGCGAGGTGGAATGTGATTCGTTTTTAAAGAACGAAAGCCTTGAAATTGACGTTGACGCGCTTATCAAAAAGCTGAACGGCGACAATATAAAGCTTCTGCTGTTTTCAAATCCGTGCAATCCGACCGGAAGGGGAATGACCGCGGATGAAGCGCGCAGGCTGGTAAAAAACACTGACGCGCTGGTTATCCTTGACGAAGCCTACATGGACTTCTGGGACGAAAGCCTTATCAAAGAGGTTGAGAAATATGATAATCTGATAGTGTTCCGCACCGCGTCAAAGGCTGTCGGCTGCGCGGCGTTAAGGCTTGGCTTTGCCGTCGCTAATCCGGTTATTTCCAGGGCAATAAAGGCTGTAAAATCGCCGTACAATGTCAACAGTATTTCACAGGCGATAGGCGAAGTAATCTATAAAAATAAAGAATATTTGCATAAAAGAAAAATAACTATTGTAAATAACCGTGAAAAGCTGTATAATGAATTGAAAACCATAGCTGAAAAGCAGGAAGATTTCACGGTTTATCCAAGCGTCGCGAATTTTGTATTTATTAAAACAGACCGCGCGGCTGAAATTTGGGAATACCTAAAGGAAAAGTCAATTGTAGTGCGCTTAATGGGCGGTTATCTGCGAATCACCGCAGGCACCGAATATGAGGTGGAGCTGACCGTAAACGCGCTGAATAATTTTTTCGGGTGATAATATGAGAACCTCACACATTGAAAGAAAAACAAAGGAAACCGACATCACTCTCAGCCTCAGTCTTGACGGCGGCGAGGTGTCAATTGACACGGGCGTGGGATTTTTTGACCACATGCTCAATTCCTTCGCGACTCACGGCGGCTTCGGACTGCGTGTATCCGTGAAGGGTGATTTATATGTTGACGAACACCACACCGTTGAGGATACGGGCATTGTGCTCGGCAAGGCGTTTGCCGAAGCCCTGGGCGACAAAAGCTCAATCGAACGCTTCGGCAGCTTTTATGTTCCCATGGACGAAGCCCTTGCCTTTGCCTCCGTTGATGTAAGCGGCAGACCGTTTTTGGTTTTTGACGCGGAGTTTCCGCAGGAGCGCTGCGGCGGCTATGATTGCTCAATGACGGTGGAATTTATGCGCGCGCTTGCCTTCAACTCAGGAATCACGCTTCACTTAAAATCGCTTTACGGCGCCAATTCGCATCACATCACCGAAGCGCTGTACAAGGCGGCGGCTCACGCGCTGCGCCTTGCGGTAAAGCAAAACGACAGCGGCAAACCTCTTTCAACAAAAGGAGTGCTTTAATATGATAATTTTACCCGCGATTGACATAAAGGACGGAAACTGCGTTCGCCTTGTAAAGGGCGACTATTCCACAGCCCATCAGGTTTGCGAATCCCCGTACAAGGCGGCTGAACAGTTTGCCCGCGCAGGAGCGGAATGGATGCATATGGTGGATTTGGACGGCGCTAAGGACGCAAGGCTTGTTAACGCCGGTTTAATTGCCGACGTAGCCAAAGCCTCGGGGCTGTCAGTTGAGGTAGGCGGCGGAATCCGTGATATGCGCGCCGTTGAATACTACCTTTCGAGCGGAGTCAACCGTGTAATTCTCGGTTCTGCGGCGGTTAAAAATCAACAGCTCGTTGTAGACGCGGTAAGAGAATACGGCGATAAGATTGTAGTCGGAATAGACGCCAAAAACGGTATGGTTCGCGCCGAGGGCTGGCTTGACAGCTCCGACATCAATTATATCGAGCTTGCAAAGCGTATGGAGGATGTCGGAGTTCAGACAATTGTTTTTACGGACATCGACCAGGACGGCACGCTCGCGGGCCCGAACTTAAAACAGCTTGACGACCTCACCCATGAGGTGGGCTGCAATATCATCGCCAGCGGCGGCGTTGCCGTGCTCAAGGATTTAATCAATCTTTCAGACCTCGATATTTACGGGGCAATCTGCGGCAAGGCAATTTACAGCGGCACAATTGATTTAAAACAGGCTATTGAAATGACAGCCAGAATTTAAGGATAACAATATGGATTTGGAAAAATATTTTGTAAAAGCAGACCTTATTCCCGCCGTTGTGCAGGAAAAGTCAACCGGAGAGGTTCTTATGCTCGCGTATATGAACCGCGAAAGCCTGCAAAAAACGCTTGAAACAGGCTACACCTGGTTTTGGTCGCGAAGCCGCAAAGAGCTTTGGAACAAGGGCGCGACCTCGGGACATCTTCAAAAGGTTGTCGAGCTTTACGCCGACTGCGACGACGACACCCTGCTTGTGATTGTTGAGCAAACGGGAGCAGCCTGCCACACGGGAAATCACAGCTGCTTTTTCAAAAAATTAGTATAGAGGTAAATTTTTATGAACGATAGAGAAGTGCTTGCGGCATTGTACGCAACGGTTGAAAACAGAAGAGACAATCCCAAGGAAGGCTCATACACCTGCTATTTGCTTGACAAGGGCATTGACAAAATTTTGAAGAAGGTGGGCGAGGAGTGCAGCGAAACCATTATCGCCGCGAAAAACGGGGACAACAGCGAAACCGTTTATGAGATAGCCGACCTTATTTATCACCTTACGGTTATGATGGTTCAGCAGGGAATACCGCTTGAGGACGTGCTTGCGGAGCTTGAAAAGCGCAGCGAAAAAACAGGCAACCTCAAGACCTTCCACGTTGTTGACAAGAATACTTAATTTAACAAATAATTCATTAAAGAATTTGTAGGGGTCGCGTCTTGACCGACCGCGGGCTTTGAACAGGCATATGGCGCCTGACCTGCGGCTCGGTTGAAACCGAACCCTAAATTTATGCGGCAAAAATAAAAAAGGTTCAAAACCGAAACGGCTTTGAACCAAATTGATTTGCGTTAAATTATGAAACCTGCTGAGCCGGAATAAATTTGGAAACGGCGTTCATAAACTCCATATCGGGAGCTTCATCCAGAATAATCTCAAGCGGTTTGTTTATATCAAGTGAAAAAACACCGATAAGCGAATGGGCGTCAACGGTGTAATCACCGTTTTTAATCATCATAACATTGGGAAACTGAGCGAGTGTCTCAAATATTTCAATTAAACCGTTTTTGTTAATAGCCGAAATCGGTACGCTGTACATATTTATGCTCACCTCAAAAATTATTACATACTTGTCCTTAACAATATAATAATAGCACTATTTCGATGATTTATCAATCAAAAATATTAAAAAATTGTAATTTCAACATTTTCAATAAAAAGGAAGAACATAATAATGAATTTTAATATAGTTACCCTCGGCTGCAAGGTTAACCAATACGAATCCGAAGCAATGCGCGAGGACATGCTCGCGCACGGCTATTCTCAGGCGGAAAACAAGGATTTTGCCGACATTTTTATCATCAATACCTGCACGGTGACCTCGGTCAGCGACGCGAAAAACCGCAAGCTGATCCGCCGCATACGCCGCAACAATCCTTCGGCGGTAATTGTGCTTACCGGCTGTATGCCGCAGGCTTTTCCCGATGAAATGAAGCGGTTTACCGAGTGTGACATAATTTTGGGCAATAAGCAGAGGAAAAAGCTTATTCCTTCAATCGAGAAGTTTCTTAACGATAATAACCCGTTTACCGACATTTCGCTTCATGAAAATAAAAACTTTGAATACGAAAGCCTCAGCGTATCTTCCTTCGGCGAACACACGCGCGCGTTTATCAAAATCGAGGACGGCTGCAACCGCTTCTGTTCTTACTGCATTATCCCTTACGCGCGCGGCAGAGTGCGTTCAAAGCCTCTTGATGATTTAAAACGCGAGCTTGAAAACGTAGCCTTAAGCGGTTATCGCGAGGTGGTTTTGGTCGGAATAAACCTTTCGGCATACGGCCTGAACGAAGGCTTTAACCTTGCCGACGCTGTTGAAGCGGCATGCGCTGTTGACGGAATAGAACGCGTGCGTCTCGGCTCAATTGAACCCGAGCGCATGGATGAAGAAATGGTAAAAAGGCTTTCCGCTCAGCCTGAATTTTGTCCGCAGTTTCACTTATCGCTGCAAAGCGGCTGCGACAACACCCTAAAGGCAATGAACAGGCATTACACCTCCGCGAAATACATGGAAATAGTAAACAGGCTTCGCGACAGCTTTAAAAACGCCGCGATTACCACCGACGTAATGGTCGGCTTTGCCGGAGAAACAGAGGAGGATTTCCAAAGCTCAATGCAGTTTGTAAAGGAAGTCGGCTTTGCCAAGGTTCATGTTTTTCCTTATTCTCAACGCAGAGGCACAAAGGCGGCTGACGCGCCTAATCAGGTAAATCCTTCTGTGAAGGAACAGCGCGCAAAGCGAATGACAGCGCTGACGGATGAATCGCGCCGCGATTTTTTGCGGTCACAGGTCGGACTTGAGGAAGAGGTGCTGTTTGAGCGGCTGCGTCACGGCTATCTTGAAGGCTACACAAAAAACTACACTCCGGTACACGTTGAAAGCGATGACGCCTCGCTTTGTTCGACAATACAAAAAGTCAGGCTTGTTAAGGCTTACGACGATTATTGCGGCGGAGTTTTGCTGTAAAGCTGTTTCTTTAAGTTGTTCATTTCCTTTTTTGCCTCATCATTTATCAGGCTTGAATAGCTGTAAAGCATTATTCCGCTGACTTTATTATTTTTTTTAAGAATATTATATTCGCTCGACAGCACATTGTCGCTGTATTCCCACGTGCCTTCGTCGTCGTCGGTGCCTGCCTTGTAGCCGGCAAGACCGGCGTAAAGCCTCGTTTTACCGTTCAAATCCAGGGCGCACCATTCGTTCAACGCCTCCTCAAAGCCCAAAGCCGGGTTGTCAAGGCTGAAATAAATCTGCGGACAAATGTAATCGCAGTAGCCGCGCGCGGCGCACCAGCTTTTAACATCGGCAAACAGCTCGGCGTTATTTTCAAGGTTGCCCTGCGGAGAAATGCCGAAAACGGCGTTGTTGCCGTTTTTATGCACAGCGATAAAGCACCTCGCCATCAGCAGGTTGATATTCGCTTTGCGCCATTCCTCAAGGCTCATAACCTCGCCTTCGGATGTTTCGCGATAATTGTTGTAGCTGTCAATATCCTCGTTTTCCGTGTCGGGCGGATAAAAATAATCGTCAAACTGCACGCCGTCAATATCATAATTTTTTACAAGCTCCGCCACGCCGTTCTCAATCAGGGCTTGCGCCTTTTCGCTTGACGGGTTCAAAAACAGCGTGGAGTCTGTTTCAATGCCAAGGCTTTTGTCCCTGATATACGGATTGCCGCCGCACAGCTTTTTCGGTACGTTATTATAAGAAATCCTGTAAGGATTTACCCACGCGTGAATTTTCATGTTGTTCTCACGGCTGACGCGGCACATAATGCTCAAAGGGTCGTATCCCGGATTTTTCCCCTGAACGCCCGTTAAAACATGCGAATACGGAAAGTAGCTTGATTTGTACAGCGCGTCGCAAAACGGACGCACCTGAACAATAAGAGTATTAAAGCCAAAGCTTTTGCAGGTTTCGGCAATAGCTTCAAACTTTCGCGTAAAAGCTTTTTCGCTTTTGTCCTTCTCGTGCTCCATTCCAAGCTCCATGTATGTAATCCAGACGCCCTTCATTTCATCCTCGGTTTTTTCGGCGGAATCGGGCGTTTGAGCGCTAATGGTCTGAACCGCGGGTTCTTTGCCGGAGCCGTAAAACGCGCTTACCGCAATTGCCGACGCAAGCAAAGCCGCCGACAGCACGGCAGGAATAAAACTTTTATGCTTCAATTACATCATCCTTCGGAGAAATTATGAAATATTTATTAATTTACCTTGCGGCGATAAGCTTAATCTCGATTATAATTACCGTTGCGGATAAAATAAAGGCAATAAGACACAGCCGCAGAATAAGGGAAAGAACACTGCTTATTTTTGCCGCTTTGGGCGGCAGCGCGGCAATGCTGTTGACAATGCTGTTAATCAGACACAAAATCCGCCATCCCAAATTCATGGTCGGAATTCCCGTAATCATCCTTTTGCAGCTCGGAGCCGCGTTTGTCGTTTGGAGGTTTTTCCATGCCTGAAAAGCTAACCTTTACCGTGCCCGACGAATGTGACGGCATGACCGCAAAGTGGTTTTTGAAAAGCCGCTGCGGATTGTCTACAAGAATGATAACACAGCTCAAGCGAGAAAAAGACGGTATTTTGATGGACGGAAAAATTTTGCGGAGCATTGACCCGGTGCGAGCGAAAGCGGAAATCACAGTTACCCTGCCAAGCGAGCAAATGAGCATTTTGCCCGTTGAGGGCAGCCTTGACGTTGCCTTTGAGGACAGCCATATACTGGTTGTCAATAAGCCGCCGTTCATGCCCGTTCATCCCGTTAAACAGCACCAAACCGATACCCTGGCGAACATCGCCGCGTTTTACAGCCGTCAAAGGGGAGAGGACTACGTTTTCCGCGCGCTGAACCGTCTTGACCGCGACACCTCGGGACTTGTGCTCATCGCAAAGGACAGGTTCACGGTCAATAAGCTTAAAAATGCCGTTTATAAGGAATATTTTGCCGTTGTTCACGGTATTGTTCAAAACGGCGGCACAATAAACGCTCCGATAGGAGTTACGCCCGAATCAAAAATAGTCCGTCATGTTTTAAGCGGAGGAACGCCTGCCGTCACGCATTACAGCGTTGAGAGCACGGGAAAAGACTGCACGCTTTTGCGCCTGTGGCTTGAAACAGGCAGGACGCACCAAATTCGCTGTCATATGAGCAGTATCGGTTATCCGCTTTTGGGTGACGAGTTGTACGGCGGAAGCCGTGAAAAAATCAACCGCCAAGCCCTGCACTGTGGACTCATGAGCTTTTCGCATCCCGTGACAGGTAAAAAAATAAGCATATCCGCGCGTATGCCGCAGGATATGCAAAAACTGATAAAATGATACTATTCTCTGTCAGAAAGCAGAAAAACTGATTATTAATGAAAATCGGAAAACCGCCGTAACCGATAAGGAAACGGCGGTTTTTATATTACTTTTCGTACTGCTTAACCTCATAAATTTTGTAACCGTCAAGCTCGTTTGCCTGTTCATAGGAAACATAGCTGTTCGGGTCGGCGTAGTTTTCGGTGAGGTAGTTTTCCTTGCGGAAAACAATGTTTTTATCAATTACGTAAATCTTGCGGTTGGTCATCACCGCTTCGTAAATATTCTCAGGCAAGTACCTTCTTCTCAACATGTCGCTGTTGTGGAAATATCCGAAGCTGTCAAGATTTTCAAGGTATTCGTTTCTGAAGCCCCACATAGGGTGAAGGTAATTTTCGGTATATTGGACAAAATCCTTTTCGGTAGCCGTGTCAATAACGTAGTAGCAGTCGGGATTTCGGTTTATATCGGAAATCAGGCTTTCGGGCACATTGTTGTAGTTGACCGTGGGAAGGCTGTTGAAGAACACAAACACGTTAATAACGCCTACCAAAATTACGGCGATTGACGAAATAATCAAGTATCCGTTGCTTTGTCTGAGCTTTGACGAGGGCTTTTCGCTTCTTTGAATTTCAAAGTTAAACGAATTCATCAAAAGCGCCAGCATAAACATCAGCACACCGTACAGCACCGCGCTGTTGATAAACAGGAACAGCCTCAGAACAATACAGGTTATAATTCCTGCCAAGAAATAAAACAGCGGAAAGAAACTGAATCGGTTTTTGTGGTAAATAATAAATATTATTGAAATCGCGATGTATACAAGCATGGCGATAAACGTTGTGTCCGGATTTTGAATATGGGCGTAAAAGTCCATAAACATTGAGTCAAGCGCGTAGGCAGGCTTGCTTCTGACCTCCGCGAGCTGAATTTTGTTTACCGCCTCAATAGCGTCGGTGTCAAGCTTTTTGTCCGCGTCGTAGTAACCCTGCTTAAAGACCTCGTATTTTGATTCCGTGTCAATTCCGGCCTGCTTAAATTCCTCGGTGTGCTCCTTGTAATCGGGGAAGGGAAGCGAATCAACAGCTTCGGCGGCGGTTGAATATCTGTAATATTCTTCCGCTTCATAGGTAGCGTGGTTAACGGAATATGAGAACTGAGCCAGTCCCATGCAAAGCGCGGTAACAAGCAGAAACATCAAAAAGAACGGGCGGGAATACCAAAAGAACTTTTGAAACTGCAAACGGTACTTCTTTTTAGCTATCATATCTCCGAAGAAGAACGCGACGGCAAAGCCAAGCGCCACGAAGAAATACAGGTAGTTTAAGAACGAACCGAAAATAATTTCTACCACGCCCAGCCAGCACGAAAGACTGTAGCGCTTGTGGTAAATTGCACCGAGCACCAACATAAAGCCGCCCAAAAGCAGCAGCGCCGAGGTGCTTTTGCTGCTGACCTGCGAATAGTGGTTCAGCGCGTATATAATATTGAATACAGCGGTAAAAATAAACGCCTTGCGTTTATTGTATTTGTCCGCGAAAACAAAGGTAATGGACACAAAAGCCGCGTAAGAAGCCAAAATTTGAAACAGTACAAAGCAGTTGAAATCCTGCATAGAATACTGAACGGTACCCACAATCGCGGCAAGAATGTAGTTGATTGTGCCGCTGTAGTAAAAATGGTCTCTGCAAATCAGCGTAGAAGTGTAAAAATCCTTGCTGTCAAGATATGAAAAAGATGTAAAAATAATAATTACCGCGGCAAAGACTGCGTTTATTACAGCCGCGAACAGAATTTTGCTTTTCAGCGCCTTTAATATAAGGTCTTTCATTATAAACAACCAGCCTTTTATCTGTATCCTTTATTCTGCTGAGCTTCCAGAATCATATCAATGTTTTTGTTTTCGTAGTCATTCAGCGTGACTTTCCGTGAAAACTCTTCTTCCGTGTACTTGGGAGTATACCACGATTGAGAGTTAAAATAGCTTGAAAGGGAAGAACTTTTAAATATTCTTCCCCTGCGTGCGTATATTTCGTTCAAAGCCAGGTTAAGCTCAGAACGGCTCATATTATTTACTTCTGACTGAGACAGATAGCTTGTGTTGTTTTTATATTGGCTGTAGGAGGTGTCCTCGCTTTGGGGCGCTTCACGGTTTCTGCGGTTTTCGCCGGACTCTCCGCCGTTTTCATCCTCGTTATTATCCCCGTTTTCTTCGGGCTCCTCCGTAGGCTCAATAAGTCCCGATGAAATATTAAGCGCGATTGTGCTGCCTATCTCAAGAGGCTCGTCCGGGTCTACGCTCATTGAGGTGACAATGCCTTCCTCATAATATTCGCTGTCGGCGTATTCGCCCTCAACAACATTGTAGCCCTGTTCCTCAAGCACGCTCTTGGCGTAATCGTAATACGCGCCGGTAACGTCAATCGGGTAATCAAACATGCTTTCTGTGGTGGGAGCAACAGTTGTCGGCGGAACGGTAGTGGGCTGAGTGGTTGCCTTAGCGGCAGTGGTGTCCTCTGTGTAAATTTCGGTTGAGGGCTGAGTTTCCTTGGGTTCCTTATTGCCGCCGAACCAACCGTTTACGGCTCCGGCAATGCCCAGACCCGCAAGCAGCGCGACAACCAAAACAGCCGAAACAATGGCGATAATCATACCTTTGCGGCTGCGTTTTTCTTCCTCGTTTTGCTCGGCATAGAAGGAATTGTCCTCATAAAATCCGTTTTCGCCGAACTCGGTGTCAACGTCCTTGCTTTCTTCGGGTTTTTCGGGTGCGGGCTCGGGCTCGTCGTCAAAGTAATCGCCGTAGTCCTTGCCCGGTTCTTTTTTGGCGTCGTTAATGCTGAATACCTTGGTCTGAACCTGATAATCGTCAAAAACTCTGTTGTCAATTTCGGGTTCGTCAACAGGCTTCGTTTCAGCCGCATCGGAGCTTTCCGCGACGGCTTCGTCGGCTTTCGCTTCCTGCGTGCTTTCGGCGGCTTCACCTGCTTCCGGCGAAGCTTCGGCGGCTTCAGCTGCTTCTGACGAAGCTTCGGGGGAAATCTCTCCTGCCGCGATTCCCGCGGCAACGGCGCCCGCTACGCCCGCAACACCTGCGGCGGCTGCGCTGTTGTCTGTGTTTTTCGCGGGTTCTTCTTCCTCGAAATCGTCGTAAACATATTCTTCGAAAACATTTCCGTCGAACTCTGTTGAGGCAGGGGGGATGATTTCCTGCTTCGGCTCGTTTGAGGGTTTGCTTTCGGTTTTGATTGAAGCAAGCGCGTTTTTAAGATTGCCCGCGTTTTTCCAGCGGTTGGCGTTTTCCGGCTGGCAGGCAATTACAATAACGCTCTTAAGTTTTTCGCTTCCGGTCTGCGGAGCAGGTACGCTTTGCTTTTCAAGGCGCTTTTGCGTTGCCTCATCACGGCTTAACCCTTCGCTCTCAAAGGGGACTTCGCCCTTTGAGCACATTGAGTACATAATCAGACCGAGCGAATAGATGTCGGTTGTAATATCGGGCTGAGCTTCTTCCTTTATTTCGGGAGCGATATATGATAAATCATCAATTGTGCTTTCAAAATCAGTGAAGCCTCTCAGTCTGTATTCTCCGTTTTCGGTTATGCAGATGTTTGAGGGCTTGATATTGCCGTGAAGAATACCCTTTGCCTCAAGTTTTGACAAAAGGTCGCTCATTTGCAGACCGAAATCAATAACCTCGTCTTCGGAAAATTCACGGTTTTTAAGTTCATCCTCAAGAGTTTTGTCACGGCTTGTAATAATAAACAGCCCGATTTTGTTTTTTGACGGGTTGTCAAGCACTTCCGCGTCAATGTAGGTGCTCACGTCGCCGCAGTCAATAACGTTGCGGATAAATTTTGCCTCGTCGCCGATAAACCTGACATTGTCGCTGTTGTAGTCGTCGCCCTGAAAAGCAACGTACGCCATCTGCGCTTCGGTAACGGTTCCGTCGGTTTCCCTGCGTGTAACCTCGTACATGTCGTGACCGTTCCGATTGGGCAATGACGATACTACCTTCCAAGCTATCAGAGCTTCGGGTAATTTAAATTTTGCCATTTAAACTTCTCCTTTAAAACAACTAAGTTTATTTTTCAAATCCCGCTTTTTATCTCTTTAAAATCTCATTCATTCTATTATAGCATAATAAATTGTATTTTTCCACTGTTTTTACAATAAAATTTAATTCCTTTGGGATAATCTGCCTGCCCTTGAGCGTTACATACACAGATTGCGCGTTTTGGCACGCCGTTTACTGTCAAAAAAAGAATAATTTGAATAACAGCCGTCGGCTGAAATTAAAATTTGCCGTATTTAGAGCCGCGTTTTTCCCGCACTCCCGTTATTCCTCCCGCGACAGAGCCAAAAACCGCCGCGGCAAGCTTAATAAGAATCATGACAGTAACGTTTGATTCGCCGCGTGAAAAAGATGACAGCGCGGCGGCGCAGAATACCGCAAGTCCTGTGAGTCCGCCAACGGGAATTCCGGCGCCTTTGTTGATTTTCGCGGCAATAAAACCGCCGGCAAAAGCGCTTACGAGCATAATCCCCACGGTTATCCACATAAGTATATCGTCCGGCAGCAAGCCGACGCTCATTATTGCCGCCGCTAAAGCAGCGGTCAAAATAACACTGCAAAGCATTGAACAAATTGTTCCTGCCGCAACAGCTTTTACAAGCTTTCTTTTATCCTGCATAAAAAATCCCCCTGAATACAATTTCTAAATTATATTCAGGGAGTTGAAATTAAATTCTAAGTAATTTGTTAATTATTCAGCGGTTTTGTTTTCGTCGTCATTCTTTTTAAAACGGCTGAAAAAGCTCTTTTTCTCGGGTGCGGCGTTCGCGCCTTTGTCTTTAACGGTGTCAACCGAAGAAATACACCACTTTTTAAACTTCATCTTAACACGGTCTGAGCCTGTTTCAATGATAATAGCGTCCTCGTCGTCCTTGATGGCAACGATTCTGCCCATAATTCCGCCGATAGTTGTGATATCGTCGCCGATTTCAAGTGAGTTTCTCATCTCGGCTTCTTCTTTTTTCTTTTTTGAGTTCGGTCTGAGCAGGAAGAAATATACGGCTACAATGATAAGCGCGTAAATCGCAATCATGCCCCACATGCCGAATCCGCCGCCTGCGCCTCCGTCAGCCTGAGCGAGTATTGGTAAATTATTCATATCATTCATTCCTTTCTGACAATTATTAAGATTATAGCAGTTTTATACGTTTCTTGCAAGTATTTTTTTAATTATATTCTTACTCCGAGGATTTTTCGGTATTTTTCATAAAAATCAGTGAAGCAACCCTCGTCAAGCTTATGCCTGATTACCTCCATCAAATTGTTGTAAAAGTAAAGGTTGTGGATAACAGCCAGCCTCATACCGAGCATTTCGCCGCTTTTCAGCAGATGACGGATGTACGCGCGTGAAAAATTGCGGCAGGTAGGGCAGTCGCACGAGCTGTCAACGGGGGATTGGTCAAGCTCGTATTTCGCGTTGTTCAGGTTTCGCACGCCCTCCCATGTAAATAGCTGGCCGTGACGCGCGTTTCTGCTCGGCATAACGCAGTCAAA
>DOUO01000136.1 GCA_003520555.1 Oscillospiraceae bacterium | reverse complement strand
CGCTACTACGACGCAAACGGTAAGCTGAGAGTATTCTACAACACCTACAGGGCAAACACCTACTACGGCGGCTGTATGTGCAGCTACAATCAGGTAAGCTCCATGGCGCTGCCCAGTAACAAAGCTGAAACCGGGCAGAATCCATGATGGCTGAAAAATGAAAACAACCACACAGAGTTGAAAAACCTCGGCGAACGCGACGCGTTTAGCCGAGGTTTTTTGTTAATCAAAAAGAAAAACAGCAGTGTGACCACTGCTGTTTTTGGTGCCGGTGACCGGACTCGAACCGGTACGGTATCGCTACCGGCGGATTTTGAGTCCGCTACGTCTGCCAATTCCATCACACCGGCGTGTGCACGTATTATTATACAGTATTAATTGAAAAAAATCAAGTATCATTTTTATTTAATTCAAAATCCGTTGTTTTACGCGGAAATTCGTTTAGATGAAAATAAATATTACTAAAAATTTTTGCTCGAAATCGTCATTTCTGTTTTATACTCAAAAATTTATTTTTAATTCTAATACGGTTGCTAAATTTTTCAAACTATATTATAATATAAAGTGTGTTGTTATTTTTATATCAACCGGCTATATGATATTGTATGCTTAGAAATTGGAGGAATAATCAATGGAAAAGAAAGAGCTTCTATATGAAGGCAAGGCAAAAAAAGTTTATTCAACAAGCGACGACGCGCTTTGCATCGTGTCCTATAAAGACGACGCCACTGCTTTTAACGGCGAAAAAAAGGGCACTATCGTAGGCAAGGGCGTTGTTAACAACCGTATGTCAAACTTCATGTTTAAGCTTTTGGAGGAAAAAGGTATTCCAACCGATTTTGTTGAGGAGCTTAACGACCGCGACGCTCTTCTTAAAAAAGTTGAAATCGTACCGCTTGAGGTAATTGTAAGAAACAAGGCGGCAGGTTCATTCTCAAAGCGTTTCGGTGTTCCCGAAGGAACAGAGTTTAAAACTCCCACCCTTGAGTACTGCCTCAAGGACGACGATTTGGGAGATCCAATGATTAACGACAGCCAGATTATCGCTATCGGAGCGGCTACAAAGGAAGAACTTGATACTATCGCTTGCTACACCCTTAAAATCAACGAGGTTATGAAGGAGTTTTTTGTAAAGTGCGGCGTCGAGCTTATTGATTTCAAGATTGAGTTCGGCAGACTTGCGGACGGCACAATTATTCTTGCCGACGAAATTTCACCCGATACCTGCCGATTCTGGGATATTGAAACCCACGAAAAGCTTGACAAAGACCGCTTCCGCCGTGACATGGGCGGTGTTGAGGAAGCTTACGCCGAAATGATGAAGCGCGTAGGTCTTGATAAATAATTCCTTATTCGAATTATAAACAGATTAATCAATATTTCGGATGGTGAAACCTTGAATTATTCTTTTGATAATTTTGCTAAGGAAGGCCTGCACGAAGAGTGCGGTGTTTTCGGAATATTCAGCGACGGTTCAATTGACCCTGCCTATGCCTGTTATAACGGACTTCTTGCGCTTCAGCACAGAGGTCAGGAAAGCTGCGGCATAGCGGTAACAGATGAAGGCGTAATTAATTATTATAAAAATATGGGACTTGTAACCGAGGTGTTCAACAACTCGATTCTTGACTCCCTACGCGGACAAATGGGCATTTCCCACGTCCGTTACTCAACCGCAGGCGGCTCTGTGCCCGAAAACGCTCAGCCGCTTGTTATGCGTTATGTAAAGGGCACGCTGTCGGTTGCCCACAACGGCAACCTTACAAACGCGGTGGAAATCAGGCGAAGTCTTGAACAGACAGGCGCAATTTTCCAAACAACAATCGACTCCGAGGTTATTTGCTACGTAATCGCGCGTGAAAGGCTCAAAACCCACTGTGTAGAACAGGCTGTGGCAAACGCCATGCAGGTTATTGAGGGCGCGTATTCTTTGCTTGTAATGAGTCCCAGAAAGCTTATCGCCGCAAGAGACCCGCACGGTTTCAGACCGCTATGCATTGGAAAGTTTAACAACTCGTATGTATTTGCCAGCGAAAGCGCGGCGCTTGACGCCTGCGGAGCGGAATTTGTCCGCGACATTGAGCCCGGTGAAATTGTTGTTGTCGACAGCAGCGGACTGCGTTCAATTAAGCCCGAATTTAAGGAAAAGAAAAAATCTCTCTGTATATTTGAATATATCTACTTTGCACGCAGCGACTCGTTTATTGACGGCGTAAGCGTGTATGAAGCCAGAAAACAGGCGGGCAGAATATTGGCTCGTGAATTTCCCGTTGATGCCGACATGGTAATCGGTGTTCCCGAATCGGGAATAGACGCGGCAATAGGCTACGCCGAGGAAAGCGGAATTCCTTATGAAAAGGCAATTGTAAAGAATTCCTACATCGGCAGAACCTTCATTAAACCAAGCCAAAAGGAGCGCATGAAGAGCGTTCGCATAAAGCTTAATCCAATCTCCGACATGGTACGCGGCAAACGCGTTGTAATGATTGACGACAGTATTGTGCGCGGCACAACCGTTGACCGCATTGTAACAATGCTCAGGGACGCCGGCGCAAAAGAGGTTCACATGCGAATCAGCTCGCCGCCGTTTATGTGGCCGTGCTACTACGGAACCGACATTCCCTCGCGCGGAGAGTTGATTGCCTGCAACCACACTATTGAGGAAATAAGACAGCTCAGCGGCGCGGATACACTCGGATATCTGCCCGTAGACAAGCTTAATGAAATGATAAACTTTGCGCCCGGAGGCTTTTGCGACGGTTGCTTCACGGGAAAATATCCTGCCGCTATCACCCGTGAGATGTTCAAGGGCAAGGAGCGCGGAGGAATGAATTTTGACAAAAACTGCGTAGGAACCGACAGCTAATACGGAAAGGATTTGCAATATGAGCAGAGATACTTATGAATCGCCCTTGTCAGCGCGTTACGCCGGCAGGGAAATGAAATACATCTTTTCACCCGACAAGAAGTTCCGCACCTGGAGAAAGCTCTGGATAGCGCTTGCCGAGGCTGAAATGGAGCTTGGACTGCCCATAACCAAGGAGCAGATTGAAGAGCTTAAGGCTCATGCCGACGACATCAATTACGATGTCGCTCAGGAGCGTGAAAAGCTTGTCCGCCATGACGTAATGAGCCACGTTTACGCTTACGGCGTTCAGTGTCCTAACGCAAAGGGCATTATTCACCTCGGCGCAACGTCCTGCTATGTCGGCGACAACACGGATATTATCATCATGACCGAGGGTATGCAGCTTATCAGAAACAAGCTCATCACCGTTATCCGCAACCTTGCAAAATTCGCGGACGAATACAAAGCACTGCCGACCCTGGCGTTTACTCACTTCCAGCCCGCGCAGCCCACAACCGTGGGAAAAAGAGCCACGCTTTGGCTTCAGGAGCTTTTGATGGACTTAGAGGACGTTGAATACCTGCTTTCAAAGGCAAAGCTTTTGGGTTCAAAGGGCACAACCGGTACCCAGGCAAGCTTTTTGGAGCTGTTTGACGGCGACCATGAAAAATGCAAGGAGCTTGACCGTAAAATCGCTCAAAAAATGGGCTTTAAGGCATGCTTTGCGGTTTCCGGACAAACCTATTCAAGAAAGCTGGATTCGCAGTTTTTGAACGTGCTTGCAGGCATTGCTCAGACTGCCGCCAAGTTTTCTAACGACATCAGACTTTTGCAGCACCTCAAAGAGGTTGAGGAGCCGTTCGAAAAGAACCAAATCGGTTCGTCGGCAATGGCTTACAAGCGCAACCCCATGAGGAGCGAACGCATAGGCTCGCTTTCGCGTTATGTAATGGTTGATGTGCTCAACGGCTACTTTACAACTGCGACACAGTGGTTTGAGCGCACGCTTGACGACTCCGCAAATAAACGTCTCAGTATTCCCGAGGCATTCCTTGCGGTTGACGGAATTCTCTCGCTGTTCGCGAACGTTGCCGACGGTCTTGTGGTTTATCCCAAGGTTATTGAGCAAAGACTGCGCAAGGAGCTTCCGTTCATGGCAACCGAAAACATTATGATGGACGCCGTAAAGAAAAGAGGCGCCGACCGTCAGCAGCTGCACGAAAGAATCCGCGTTCACTCAATGGCGGCTTCAAAGGTTATTAAGGAGGAGGGCGGCGAAAACGACCTCCTTGAAAGAATTGCCGCGGACGAAGCCTTCGGCGTAACTCTTGAAGAACTTGAAAACATACTCCGTCCCGAAAAATACACGGGCAGGGCAAAGGAGCAAACCGAGGATTTTCTCAGCGAATATGTTGCTCCGGTGCTTGAAAAATACAAGGACATCGCGTCCGACAATCCCGAAATTAACGTTTAATCCGTTTGGATAAAAAGGAGACAAATCATGGTAAAAGCAATCGTAGGCGCAAATTGGGGCGACGAAGGCAAGGGTAAAATTACCGACGTGCTCGCAAATTCCAGCGACATTGTAATCCGCTTTCAGGGCGGCGCAAACGCAGGCCATACTATCATCAATAATTACGGCAAGTTCGCGCTTCACCAGCTTCCGTCAGGGGTGTTTCATCAAAATATCACCAACATAATCGGAAACGGCGTTGCTTTCAGCGTTGAAAATTTTGTAAAGGAAATGAAGGAGCTTGAGGAACGCGGCGTTCCCAAGCCCAACATCATCATTTCCGACCGCGCGCAAATTGTAATGCCTTATCACGTTGCGTTTGACTGCTATGAGGAGGAACGTTTGGGCAAAAATTCCTTTGGCTCAACCAAAAGCGGAATCGCGCCTTTCTATTCCGATAAGTATTCAAAAATCGGTTTCCAGATTAACGAGCTTTATGACGATCCCGATTCACTTAAGGAGAAAATCCGTCACGCGCTCGAAATAAAAAACGCAACTCTTAAAAATCTTTACAATAAGCCTGCCATCACCGAGCAGGAGGTTTTTGATAAGCTCATGGAATATAAGGAGCAGCTTGCTCCTTATGTCGGCGACGCCTTCACCTTTATTCATAACGCGCTTAAGGAAGGTAAAAATATTTTGCTTGAAGGCCAGCTCGGTTCGCTCAAGGACACGGACTTCGGCATATATCCCATGGTTACATCCTCAAACACAATCGCAGGCTACGGCGCTGTAGGCGCGGGAATCCCCCCGTATGAAATCAAGGAAATCATCACCGTGGTGAAGGCGTATTCAAGCGCGGTAGGCGCGGGCGAATTTGTTTCCGAAATCTTCGGCGAAGAAGCTGACGAGCTGCGCAGACGCGGCGGCGACGGCGGCGAATTCGGCGCTACAACAGGCAGACCCCGCCGCATGGGCTGGCTTGATCTTGTCGCGACCCGCTACGGCTGCATGGTTCAGGGCGCAACTCAGGTTGCCTTTACCGTTCTCGACGTACTGGGATATCTTGACGAAATCCCGGTATGTGTCGGTTATGAGCTTGACGGAGAGGTTATTGACTACTTCCCGTCAACCACAAAGCTTAAACGCTGCAAGCCTGTGCTTAAAAAGTTTAAGGGCTGGAAATGCTCAATTTCAGGCATTAAAAACTACAGCGACCTCCCCAAGGAGTGCCGTGAATACATCGAGTTCGCCGAAAAAGAAATCGGCGTACCTGTAACAATGGTATCAAACGGTCCTGCAAGGGAAGACATCATATACAGATAATTTACAGGGGAGACTCATGCGGTCTCCCGCCTTATTTGGGAACGGTTTGCGCCGTTCCTAATATATTTAATATAATTTGAAAGAGGGTAAGGTTATGAGCAAGGAAACCGTAATAGTTCTCGATTTCGGCGGACAGTACAATCAGCTTATCGCGCGGCGTGTGCGCGAATGTAACGTGTACTGTGAAATTTTGCCGTACACGGTTGATATCGAGAAAATCAAGAGCATTTCGCCAAAGGGCATTATTTTCACCGGCGGCCCCAACAGCGTTTATGATGAAGCCTCGCCGCATTATTCGCCCGAAATCTTCGGACTCGGAATACCTGTTTTGGGTATTTGCTACGGCTGTCAGCTTATGGCTTATTCCCTTGGCGGCAACGTTGTTTCCGCGGCGGATGACTCTGTAAGCGAATACGGCAAAACCGAAACCTCATACAATAATTCAGACCTCATTTTCAAAGGAATTCCGTCCGCCGGTGTTTCGTGGATGAGCCATCGCGATTATATAAGCGAAGTTCCAAACGGATTTTCCGTAACCGCCTCCACAGCCAACTGTCCCGTTGCGGCGATGTCCTGCCCCGAAAAAAAGCTTTACGGCGTTCAGTTCCATCCGGAGGTTAATCACACCGAACACGGAAGGGAAATGCTGCGTTCGTTCTTGTACAGCGTATGCGGCTGTAAGGGTGAATGGAAAATGGACAGCTTTATTGAAACTACCGTTGAGCAAATTAAAGCTCAGGTGGGGGACAAGGGAGTTGTGCTCGGACTTTCCGGCGGCGTTGATTCTTCCGTCGCCGCGGCGCTGCTGAGCCGCGCAATCGGCAAACAGCTTACATGCGTTTTTGTTGACCAGGGACTTATGCGCAAGGACGAGGGCGACTTTGTTGAAAATACCTTCACCAAGCTCTTTGATATGAATTTTGTGCGCATCAATTGTCAGGATGAATTTCTTGCAAAGCTTAAGGGCGCAAACGACCCTGAGGTAAAGCGCAATATAATCGGCACCGAATTTTACAATGTTTTCTGGGACAAAATTCGCGAAAGCTACGGAAGCGGCTATTTTGCGCAGGGCACAATTTACCCCGACCGCATTGAAAGCGGAAAGGGCGACGCGGCAAAAATAAAAACCCATCATAATCAGGTGGGCGTTCCGAAGGATATCAAGTTTGAGGGCATAATCGAACCTCTCAAGGACTTGTTCAAGGATGAGGTAAGAGCCGTCGGAGAAAAGCTCGGGCTTCCTCATGATTTGGTATGGCGTCAGCCGTTTCCCGGTCCCGGACTCGGAGTCAGGGTAATAGGCGAAGTTACCGCCGAACGAGTAAAAATTTTGCAGGAAGCGGACGCAATTCTCCGCGATGAAATGGATAAATGCGGTTACGCCAAGGAAATGAGCCAGTTTTTTGCCGTGCTTCCGGGCGTTCGTACCGTAGGAGTAATGGGCGACGCGCGCACCTACAGCGAGCTTGTGGCAATCCGCGCTGTAACAACCGACGACTTTATGACTGCGGACTGGGCTAAAATTCCTTATGATATCCTCGGCAAAGTCAGCAACCGTATAATCAACGAAGTTCCGCAGGTGAACCGCGTGGTGTATGACATCACCTCTAAACCTCCCGGAACCGTGGAATGGGAGTAAAATTCTAATATAGAATTATAAATCAAGCCGCCAAGCGGGGTATTTCCTGCCCGGCGGCGTTTTCTATTATACTAAAATGATTTTAAAAAATTATGCAACCAAATATTATTTTCGGGCGGTAGTATTGCGTAATGGCTCTTAATTCAAAATAACTATTCCCAAATTGAGGTATGAGGCAAACACAACCCAGACAATATACGGTATTTGCAGCAGACCTGCCGATTTTTTCCTGCGGTAAAAGCTTACTGTCATCGCAATTACAAGTGCGTCAAGCAGCAAAATCCAGATGAAAGCAAACAGCCGCCATTTAAGCACAAAAAACGCGACAGGCCACAGCAGGTTTACCGCAAGCTGAACATAATACAATATACTTGCGTTGCCGCCCTGAAGCCCGTTTGACTTTAACATTCCGTATGAAACACCCATAAGTAGATAAAGCAGGCTCCACGCAATGGGAAACAGCACAGAAGGCGGCGCAAGCGGCGGCTTAACCAAATCCTTGTAATCCATTGAACCTGATGTGGCAAAGCCTGTCAACGCACCCAACGCAAGCGGAATTATTATGCTTATTGCGTATATTTTGACCTTATCCCAATTAATTTTGACGGACATATATATCATCTCCATGTTTTTATTCTATTATATGCCGCCAAATATTAATTATTCTGATTCACGCTTTAAATTAAGACACAAAATATGTCCGTATAGCTTGATTTTCGCGCATAAATATTTTATAATGAAGTATCACATTTTAGGAGGAATCAGGATGCAGGGAAACGTAAGACCTGAAACAATGGAAAGAATTACAACCGCGGAGCTTGCCAATGCCTTTATTGACGAGCAGATTAAGGAGCTTAAGGAGCAAATCGGCGACAAAAAGGTTCTGCTGGCGCTGTCGGGCGGCGTAGACAGCTCTGTTGTTGCCGCTCTTTTAATTAAAGCAGTCGGCAAACAGCTCGTATGCGTTCACGTTAACCACGGACTTCTCCGCAAGGGAGAACCCGAGCAGGTTGTTGAGGTTTTCAAAAATCAAATGAATGCAAACCTCGTGTATGTTGACGCTGTTGACCGCTTTTTGGACAAGCTTGCAGGCGTTGCGGAGCCTGAAAAGAAAAGAAAAATTATCGGCGCTGAATTTATTCGCGTGTTTGAGGAAGAAGCAAGAAAGCTTGACGGCATAGAGTTTCTGGCACAGGGCACAATTTATCCCGATATCCTTGAAAGCGACGGGGTAAAGGCTCACCACAACGTAGGCGGACTTCCTGAAGATTTGCAGTTCGAGCTTGTTGAGCCTGTCAAGCTTCTGTTTAAGGATGAGGTCAGAGTTGTCGGCAAAGCTTTGGGACTGCCCGACAATATGGTATTCCGCCAGCCTTTCCCGGGTCCGGGACTCGGCGTTCGCTGTCTCGGCGCAATCACACGCGACAGACTTGAGGCGGTCAGAGAGTCCGACGCAATTCTCCGCGAGGAGTTTGCGAAGAACGGCCTTGAGGGCAAGGTTTGGCAGTATTTCACCGCCGTTCCCGACTTTAAATCCGTCGGTGTAAAGGACGGTAAGCGCACCTTTGCTTTCCCGGTAATCATCCGCGCCGTAAACACCAAGGACGCCATGACCGCTACGGTTGAAAACGTTCCGTTTGAGCTTTTGCAGCACATCACACACCGCATAACCACAGAGGTCGAAAACGTTAACCGCGTGCTCTACGATCTCACTCCAAAGCCCTCTGGCACAATCGAGTGGGAATAAGAACAGAAGTCAA
>DOUO01000148.1 GCA_003520555.1 Oscillospiraceae bacterium | reverse complement strand
TGCGGTAATACATCAGTGGCTTTTCACAGCTTTCGCCCACAGCCTTGAGTCCGGCGAAGTGGATAACCGCGTCGATTTTGTTTTCGGCAAAGATTTCCTCAACCGCCTTTCGGTCGCAAACGTCCGCTTCATAGAGCGGTATTTGGGCTCCCGTGATTTCCTCCACCCTTTTGACGGCTTCGGGACAGGAGTTTGAGTAGTTGTCGGCGATTACAACGGTGTGTCCCGCGTTGATGAGCTCGACGCAGGTATGGGTGCCGATGTATCCTGCTCCGCCTGCAAGTAATACGTTCATTTAACATTCCTTTCCGGCGCGTTTAAGCGCCCTGGTAAATGTATATTATATATAGTATACGGATTTTACCTTTTATTTTTCTGAAACAGAATTATAACTTCTCGGGTTCGGGATATTCCGTGCCGAAGGTTTCAACTGTCATTCTTTTGATAACCTGCGGGTCGAGCGGCTTGTCCGAATAGTCCGTGTCACATTCCGCTATTTGATTTACCACATCCATGCCCTCGGTGATTTTGCCGAACGCGGCGTACTGACCGTCAAGATGAGGCGATGTTTTGTGCATGATGAAGAACTGCGATCCCGCGGAGTCGGGCATCATTGAGCGCGCCATGCTGAGAACACCCTCGGTGTGTTTGAGGTCGTTTTTAAAGCCGTTCATTGAAAATTCGCCCTTGATTTGATAGCCGGGACCGCCCATGCCTGTGCCGTCGGGACATCCGCCCTGAATCATGAAGCCGTAGATAACCCTGTGGAAGGTGAGGCCGTCATAATAGCCGCTGCGCGCAAGGCTGATAAAGTTGTTTACGGTGTTTGGGGCGATTTCCGGATAAAGCTCGGCTTTCATAACGCCGCCGTTTTCCATTTCTATTGTTACAATTGGATTTGACATAAGTATTTACCTTTCAAAATTAATAGCGGATGCTGTATGAGTAACCGCTTCTGAACTGGTCGGGGTGAGTGAGAACATAGCTTACAAAATAAATTACAGCTACAATTGACAGAGCGATGGCGATTGAGCAGATAACTATGCCTATAACCGCGGTCGCGTTGTCCTGCTTTTTCTTCCTGAATGAGATAATTCCGAAAATCAAGCCGGGAATTCCCGAGATAAATCCGCAGCAAAAAAACGATATTACGCCGAGAATTATTGAGGTAATTCCGAAGTTTTTCGCGGTTTTTTCCTCACGGTTCTGAGGGTTGGCGTATGCGTATTGATTATAATTCGGATTATTGTATTGGTTGTAGGGCTGTTGATACTGCTGAGTCTGATACGGGTTTTGTCCGTAGGGCTGTTGGTACTGCTGATTCGGCTGTCCGTAAGGCTGTTGGTACTGCTGATTCGGTTGTCCGTAGGGCTGTTGGTACTGCTGATTCGGCTGTCCGTAGGGCTGCTGCGGATTTTGACCGAAGGGTTGATTTTCAGCGGTGAACGGATTGTTAACATTGTTGCTGAAGTACGGGTCGTTTTCCGGTGTTGAGGCAGGTTCCTTGGGAGCGCCGTCAAACGGATTTTGATTTAATACGTCCTGTTCATTGTTTGGAAAATTTTTGTTTTCATCCATGGTTTATTCCTCCTTGCTTTTCAATGCTCATTGTAGCGTACGCGTTTAAATCGGTTTTCGCGATGTTGCCGCTTATATATTCATAATAGCCCTGCGAGCCCACCATGGCGGCGTTGTCGCCGCAAAGACTTTTTTCGGGCATATAAAAGCCGTAGCCGCGTTTTTTACATTCCTCCGCAAGCGTTTTGCGGAGCAGCGAGTTTGCCGAAACGCCTCCGGCAATTACCAGGCGGTTGATATTTAAGTCCTCGGCCGCCTTAAGAAAATTGGTTGTCAGACAGTCAACGACCGCGTAGCGGAAGGACGCGCAGACATCCGCCTTGTTCAGTTCCTCACCCTTTTGCGAGGCGTTGTGAATAAGGTTGATTACGGCGGTTTTTAATCCGGAAAAGCTGAAATCATAGGGCGCGTCGTGAACAACGGGACGCGGAAGCTTAAAAGCCTTAGGGTTTCCGCCCTCGGCAACCTTATCAAGCTCGATTCCGCCGGGGTACGGCATTCCCATTGTACGCGCCGCCTTGTCAAAGGCTTCTCCCGCCGCGTCGTCGCGCGTTTGACCGATGATTTTCATCTTTGTGTAGTCCTCCGCCAAAACAATATGGCTGTGGCCGCCTGAGACCACAAGGCAGAGAAACGGCGGTTTTAATTCCGAATTAGAAATATAATTTGAAGCAATGTGCGAACGCAGGTGGTGCGTCGGCACAAGCGGAAGTCCCGTTGAAAGCGAAAGACCTTTGGCGAAGTTAACGCCGACCAGAAGCGCTCCGATAAGCCCGGGCGCGTAGGTTACGGCAATGGCCTCGATTTCCTTAAGGGTTACGTCAGCGTCCGAAAGAGCCTTGCGAACCACGGGGGTTATTGCTTCGGCATGCCTGCGCGAAGCGATTTCCGGCACAACGCCGCCGTAGAGCCGGTGTTCCTC
>DOUO01000042.1:4480-4968 GCA_003520555.1 Oscillospiraceae bacterium | reverse complement strand
CCATGGAAAGCGCCGTGCCCCACTGACCCGCGCCGGTTTCGGTGGTAACGCCCTTTAAGCCCTGCTTCTTGGCGTAGTAAGCCTGGGCAATCGCGGAGTTCAGCTTGTGGCTTCCGCTGGGGTTGTTGCCTTCAAACTTGTAGTAAATTTTTGCGGGAGTGTCCAAAGCTTTTTCAAGGAAGTAAGCTCTGATAAGGGGAGAGGGACGGTACATCTTGTAGAACTTCTGGATTTCCTCCGGAATATCAATGTAAGCGTCGTCGTTGTTAAGCTCCTGAGCAACCAGCTCATCGCAAAAAACAGGCGAAAGCTCTTCGGCGGTCATGGGCTTCATCGTTGCCGGATTAAGCAACGGAGCCGGCTTGTTTTTCATGTCCGCTCTGACGTTGTACCATTGCTTCGGAATCTCGTTTTCTTTAAGGTAAATTTTGTAAGGGATTTTTTGTTCTGACATTTCTATAACCTCCAATATAATAATAAAACAAAAA
>DOUO01000042.1:0-4438 GCA_003520555.1 Oscillospiraceae bacterium | reverse complement strand
ATAAAACAAAAAATCCTGTCCCGACAATTTGCCGGGACAGGAATAATCCTGCGGTGCCACCCTGCTTGGCGCTTGCGCGCCCGCTTAACGCGTACGGTATTATACGCTGACTTTTGATTACGGAAAGTCCAGTTCCGTCTTGCATACTCTGCCTGCGCATTTCAGCTCGCCCTCGGAAGTCCATTCAAAATCACATTCTTTGCCGCAATCCCACCGCCTGCGGCTCTCTGTAAAAGAAGCGGTAATTCTTACTCACTCTTCCTCATCGGTTTAAGTGCATTATACTGCATGAATTTTCATTTGTCAATAGGAAATTTAATAATTTGATATATTTTTTGGTTGATGATACCGTTTTCGGTTATTTTTCAACGTAGTTTCCCAGGAAGCTGAACTCGGGCATTTCCTCGCTGAGCTGGCTTAAAAGGTCTGTAACCTGCGTGTTGTGCGCGTTTCCCGAAAAGTCAAGGTAAAACAGATATTCAAAATCCTTTGCCGCAATCGGACGCGACTCGATTTTTGTCAGGTTAAGTCCCAGCGAATTAAAACGGCAAAGCAGGCCGTAAAGCGAACCCGTTACGTGCGGAAGTGAAAAGCACAGGCTGATTTTGTTCGCGTCCGCGCTGATGTACAGCTTTTTTGAAATAACAACAAAGCGCGTCGCGTTGTGCGGATTGTCCTGAAGATGGTCGTCAAGAATTTTCATGCCGTATTCCTCAGCCGCCTTGTACGAGCAAATCGCGGCAGTGTTCAGCCGCTTTTCACGCATAACGTCCCTTGCCGCCACCGCCGTGTTTGCCCGGGGAACGGGCGAAAAACCGTGCTTTTGGCAGTATTCCGCGCACTGCGAAAGCGCCTGCGGATGCGACCAAACGGTTTCGATGTCGTCAACAGTCGACTGCTTAAGTCCTGCAAGGCAGTAGTCAATGGGCATTTCAAGCGCGCCGACAATGTAAAAGCGGTACTTTAAGATTAAATCGTACACCGCCGAAACCGAACCCGCGGTTGAGTTTTCAACCGGCAAAACGCCGAAATCCGCTTCGCCGTTGTTGACCGCTTCAAAAACGTCGCCGAAGCTTACGTAATTTTTCAGCCTTGAATCGGGAAACAGCTTAAGCGAAGCTTCGTGGCTGTTTGCGCCCTTGATTCCCTGATACGCAATTGTAAGCGACGAAGCGTCGGGCATTTCCTCCGCGCTTTCAATTTCGGCGCGCAGTTTTTTTCCGCTGTTCACTATGCCGTGCTGCAACGCTCTGCTCAGCTCCATTATGTTCGAAAACAAAAGTCTCGCGTACAAGCCGTATTCTCCGCCCTTTTGCTGAACGTCGTCAAGGATTTCGTTTTCACGGCGGCGGTTCAGCACGGGCGTGCCGTTCAGCTTTTTGTAACAGCCTACCTCCCTGGCGCAGTCCATACGCTTTTTAAAAAGCTCAACAAGCTCGTCGTCAATTTTATCTATGTCATGTCTTATTTCGCTTAGCTCTCTCATGATTTACCTCATAATATGTTCATAAGGGCAATTGCCGCCGCGGCTTCAATTACCGGCACGGCGCGCGGAACAATGCACGGGTCGTGCCTTCCCTTGATTTCAAGCTCGATGTTTTGCATCGCGGCTAAATCCACCGTGCTCTGCTTTTGCGCGATTGACGGCGTCGGCTTTATTGCCGCGCGGAAAATTACGGGCATGCCGTTTGTTATGCCGCCCAAAATTCCGCCGCAGTTATTGGTTTTTGTAACAACCCTGCCGTTTTCAACGCAAAAGCAGTCGTTGTTCTGCGAACCCCTAAGCCTTGCGGCTTCAAAGCCCGCGCCGAACTCAACGCCCTTTACGGCGGGAATTCCGAACACCGCCTTTGCTATAACTCCTTCAACTCCGTCGAACATCGGCTCGCCGAAGCCTGCCTCAACGCCCGTCACCGCGCACTCAATTACGCCGCCGACGCTGTCAAGCGCGAGCCCGGCATGCTCAACCTCGGCGCGCATAGCTTCCTCTTTTGTTTCGTCAATCAGCGCGAAGCCCGAGCTGTTCAGGCGGCTGATAAGCTTATCTTCAATAAAAACAGGGTTGAATTTTCGGTCGTTCACCGCGCCTATGCTTTGAATATGCGCGGCTATTTTAACGCCCCTTTGCTCCAAAATCTGACGGCAAACCGCCCCCGCGAAAACCACGGGAGCCGTCAGCCTGCCCGAAAAATGACCGCCGCCGCGGACGTCGTTAGCTCCGCCGTATTTAACGTGCGCCGCGTAGTCGCTGTGTCCGGGACGCGGACGCTCAAGCAGGTTTCCGTAATCCTCCGAACGCGTGTTGGTGTTTTCAATAACCGCGCAAAGCGGAGCGCCCGTCAGCGTGTTTTTAAGCATTCCCGACAGCACGCGCGGCAAATCGCTTTCCTTTCGCGGGGTAGCCGTTTTGTCGCGGCCGGGCGCGCGGCGCTTCATCTGTACCAAAACGCGGTCAAAATCAATTGTAACTCCTGAAGGCAGGCCGTCAATTACCACGCCTATGCCTTCTCCGTGGCTTTCTCCGAAAACCGAAATTTTTACTTTTTCTCCGAATGTTGATGACATGCGTTTACTCCTCAATCAATGCCTTGCCGCCCACGCTGTTAAAATCGCGGTAAAAATCCGGGTAGCTCTTGTTTACGCTCAGCGCGTCGGTGCAAATTATGTCGCCGCCGCAGTTTGCCGAGCATACCGCCGCCGACATCACAATTCTGTGGTCGCGAAAGCCCTCGACCCTGCCGCCGCGCAGTCGGCTTACGCCTTCAATTTCAAGACCGCCGTCGGTTTCCGTTACGCCCGCGCCGAGCGCGTCAAGCATTGCCGCGGTGGATTTAAGGCGGTCGCTTTCCTTTATTCTCAGCCTTTCGGCATTGTATATTACTGTTTTTCCCTGCGCGAAAGCGGCGCAAACCGCCAGCACGGGTACCAAATCGGGAATGTTTTTTGCGTCAATTTCAATTGCGGTAAGGGGCGATTTTTTCACCGTAACGCGCGAAGCGTCCTGAATAACCTCCGCTCCGAATTCACGCAGCAGAGCGGCAATTTTGCGGTCGCCCTGAGCCGAATCCGTGTTCACGCCCTCAACCGTCACCTCGCCGCCGATTGCCGCCGCAGTCATGTAAAACGCCGCCTGCGACCAATCGCCGTCGGTTTTGTAGTTTGACGGAATGTAGCGCTGATTTCCTCTTACGTGCCAGCCCCTGTCGGTCGCGTCAACCTCAACGCCGAAGCGCTCCATCGTGCGGATTGTCATGTTTATGTAGCCTGCGCTTTGAACGGGCGACGTCAAAATTATGTCGCTGTCGTCCCTCAGCAACGGAAGGGCAAACAGCAGTCCCGAAATAAACTGCGAGCTCACGTTGCCCGGTATTTCAAAAACTCCGCCCCTTAGCCTGCCGCTGATTGTAAGCGGAAGTCCGCTTTCACGGCTGAGCTCAACGCCTGCTTCGGGCAGGGCGCGCGAGTATATTCCCAGCGGACGCTCGGGAAGTCTGCCCGAGCCTGTGAAGGTTGCCTCAACTCCGCCTGCCGCCGCTACGGGAATCATAAACCTTAGCGTGCTTCCGCTTTCAAAGCAGTCAAGGCACGCCTGCTTGTTTTCAAACATTCTGCCGCCGTCAACGGTCAGCGTGTCTCCGTCAAATTCGGTTTTCGCGCCCAAAGCCTCAACGCAGCCTATGGTCGCCCTGATGTCGTCCGACAGCGCGACGGGTGAAATTGTGCATTTTCCGCGCGAAAGCGCCGCGCAGATAATCGCGCGGTGAACGTCGCTCTTGGAAGGCGGCGCGGCGACCGTGCCCTGCGGCACAAAAGGGGAGAAGGTTACGTTGGACATGGTTGTTACCTCCTTTTATCATGTCGCAAAGCGACATTATTATCCCAACCACACGATATCCGTATCGGTGGCGAGGTTGTCGATGCCGTAGAGGACGACGACCTGTTCGGGGCGTTCCTGCTTCACGATTTCGGACACGCTCTGCTTGTAGTAGCGCAAATCCACCAGAATTACCTTGCTGTAATTCTCCGCGAGGAAGGGCGCCAGGCTGTGAGAGAAGCTGTCCTTGATGAGCACAACCGTACCCTTGGGCGCGTTTTGGTTTTCTATCGTTGTCAGGGCGTGGTTGCCGTCGAGGAATACCGGATACTTGTCGTCCTCCTTGAGGTGGTCGTAGAAATAGAGCGTGTCGTATTCCTTCACGTCCGCACCCTCGGCAATGGTCACCTTGATACTGTAGCGGTTGTCGGGATTGCTCCAGATTTCCACGTCGTCCGGCGCTGTCAGCCAGAAGCCGGCGGTCGAGTAGGTCGTGCCGTAGAAATCGGGATAGCGCTGTGTGAGCAGCTTGTCCCGCGATACCGGCTGCTTGCCGAGAGATTCGCAGAGCTTTTCATAGCCTAAGAACGCACCGGCGGTCGTCCAGTGATGGTCGGTGCGGTA
>DOUO01000164.1:1436-3311 GCA_003520555.1 Oscillospiraceae bacterium | reverse complement strand
CTCTCCTCATGATGGTTTTGCGGGATTGGCATATCCCATAACTACTTTTCGCCGAAGCTGATGATTGCGCCTGTTATAGCTTTGGGCGCATGCTCTCGGCATTACATCATGCCTTCAAAAAATTCGATAGGCTTGCTGTCTTCTGTAAGGGTAACGATGGCTTTTTTCCAGCTCTTGGTGTAGCCGCCGTTGTTTCTGCCCTGGCGGCGGAACTTGCCGCGAACGCTTACTGTGTTAACCTTGGCAACCTTTACCTTGAAAACTTCTTCGCAAGCTTTAGCGATTTCAATCTTATTAGCGGTTTTTGCCACTTCAAAGGTATATACCTTATTTACAGCGCCGATCATGCTTTTTTCTGTGATAATCGGACGAACAATAATATCGTGAGCTATCATGCATATACCTCCTCGATTTTGCTTACGGCACCCTTAACGATAACCAGCTTGTCAGCGTTGAGAATGTCATAAACATTCAAAGTGTTGACCTGAGCTGTCTTAACGCCGGGGATGTTTGCCGCAGACTTAATAACCTTGGCGTCTACGCTGTCAAGAACGATAAGGGGCTTTTTAACAGCCTCAATAGCGTTGAGCATAGCAACCATTTTCTTTGTTTTGTACTCGTCAAGAGCAATGGAATCAACAACAATGATTTCATTTGCCGCAGCCTTTGTTGAGAAAGCGGACTTCATAGCAAGTCTTCTTACCTTCTTGTTTACAGAAAATCTGTAGCTTCTGGGCTTGGGAGCAAATACTACGCCGCCGTGTGTCCACTGCGGAGCTCTTGTTGAACCCTGTCTTGCGCGTCCTGTGCCCTTTTGTCTCCAGGGCTTTTTACCGCCGCCGGAAACCTCCGACCTTGTAAGAGCGGACTGTGTGCCCTGACGCTGAGCCGCAAGGTAGTTAACTACCATTTCGTGCATTACGGCCTCGTTGGGCTCAATACCGAATACGGACTCGGCAAGCTCGATTGTGCCTACGTTCTTGCCTTCCATATCTACTACTGAAATACTTGGCATTTATAATCCCCCTTCCTTACGCCTTAACGGAATCTTTCAAAACTACGATTCCTTTGTTTGGACCGGGAACAGCGCCCTTAACAGCGATGAGGTTGTTTTCAGCGTCAACCTTAACAACTGTAAGATTCTGAACTGTTACCTGTTCTGCACCGAGGTGACCTGCCATTTTCTTGCCCTTCCAAACTCTTGAGGGTGACGAGCAGGCACCGATTGAACCGCCGTGACGAACGCAGGGACCTGTGCCGTGGCTTTCCTTAAGACGGCGGAAGTTCCATCTCTTGATTACGCCTGCGGTACCTTTACCCTTGCTTTTGCCGGTTACGTCAATCTTGTCGCCGGGGGTGAATACGTCTGCCTTTACCAGATCGCCTACAGCGTAAGCGTCGGTGTCGGCAAAACGGAACTCTTTAAGAGTTTTCTTGGGTGCTACGCCGGCCTTGTCAAAAAAGCCCTTCATGGGTTTGTTAACCTTGTGCGGCTTTAAGTCGCCGAATCCGAGCTGTACGGACGCGTAGCCGTCGTTTTCAACTGTCTTTTTAGCGGTTACCACGCAGGGGCCTGCTTCAACAACAGTAACGGGAACGACTCTTCCCTTTTCGTCGAAAATCTGTGTCATACCGATTTTCTTGCCGATGATTGCTTTTTGCATTTAAGTTTCCTCCTTATAGGTTATTGGTTGGCTGAGCCAACATGACCCTGTCTGCTTGTAGGTTGGTAAAAAGATTAAAGCTTAATCTCAATATCAACGCCGGCAGGGAGCTCCAAGCTCGTAAGAGCATCGACTGTTTTGTTAGATGGTCTTAAGATGTCGATAAGACGCTTGTGGGTTCTGATTTCAAACTGCTCGCGGCTGTCCTTGT
>DOUO01000164.1:0-1386 GCA_003520555.1 Oscillospiraceae bacterium | reverse complement strand
TGTCCTTGTACTTGTGAACAGCACGGAGGATTGTTACAATCTGCTTCTCGGTGGGGAGAGGCACGGGACCCGAAACTCTTGCGCCTGTGCGCTTAGCCGTAGCCACGATTCTCTCGGCGCTCTGATCAACAAGCTGATGATCATAACCCTTTAATCTTATTCTAATCTTTTCCTTGACTGCCATTATCGTCGCCTCCTTAAAAATTTTCGCGTTGTCGCCTCTCGTGAAAAGGCTTAACGCCGGAATAGGCGGGCGTTTGCTTCCAGAAATTTCTGCAACTCTGCCGGGTGTTTCCTCACCCCGCATTAAAAAACCCGTTTAACTATTCAGTTAACCGGGACATCCTGAAAGCGCGCGAGCATAGCTATGGCATAGCAACCCTAAATGCCTGTTATACTCATGTTTCATTGTAAATCGCCCGGTTTAAAATCGGACATACTCCACGGAAAAACCGGCTGTTTAAGCCGCAACCTCCCGCTTCATCGCATATCATGTGTGCAGTCACGCAAGGATTATTATACTGTAAAACAGCTTGTTTTGCAAGGTTTTTCACAAATTTTCCCCTAAAATTTCTACATAGAACTTTTGATGAAGTTTTTTGAATTTTTTGTGCAATTTGTCGGTATTGCCGTTTTTCGCGGTTTCATATATAATATAGGCATTAAACGCGGCAAAAATCCGCGCGGGAGGGTATATTATGATTCACATATATTACGGAGACGGAAAAGGCAAAACAACCGCCGCCGTTGGGCTTGCGCTAAGGGCTTCGGGCTGCGGTATGCGCGTGCTGTTTGTTCAGTTTTTAAAAACCGAGTTTTCGGGTGAGCGCAAAGCGCTCAGGAATACGCAAAACGTAACCCTTACAACCTGTCCGCTTGAAATGAAATTCACCTTTGACATGACAGAGCAGGAAAAACAGCAGACAGCGGTGATGTTCCGCAAGCTGTTTGACGGCAGCGCTTCAACAACGCTTTCAAACAGATACGACATGGTAGTGTTTGATGAGATTTTCGATGTGATTAACGAAAATATGCTTTCGGAAACGGAGGTTTTTGAGTTTACGGCAAACGCGCCGAAAAGCCTTGAAATCGTTATGACGGGACACAATCCGCCTCAGCGCTTTATCGACGCGGCGGACTACGTTACCGAGTTCAAAAAGGTTAAGCACCCGTTCGATAAGGGCGTCACCGCCAGAAAGGGCATTGAATATTAAACCCGTAATTTATTTTTTCATTGGTAAAAGTTGTTATTATATACTCAGAAGTTTTAGTATGGTTCAGAATAGCAAGTCACTAATAACAAACATTGGAATCAAAATACTATTTCACGTTATGAAACCGGTAAGCGAGAAGCAGACTATAAAACACTAATTCAGCTTGCTGACT
>DOUO01000098.1 GCA_003520555.1 Oscillospiraceae bacterium | reverse complement strand
ACAACCTCGCCCGCTATAATCAACCCTGCCGCCGATGGAACAAAGGCTGTTGAGCCGGGGATATCGCGCCGGACGGTTTGCTCGTCCGATTTTTTTACCGGACGTACCGGCGGCTCCTTTGAATACACAACCTTAAGCTTTTTTATTCCGCGCTTTCTGAGCTCGGAGCGCATTACCCTGGCAAGCGGACAAACCGAGGTTTCATAAATATCGGCAAGCTCGAGCATTTCGGGATGAAGCTTGTTGCCCGCGCCCATTGAGCTTATTACCGGAGTGCGCGCCTTTTCCGCCTTTTCAATAAGCGCAAGCTTGCCCTTTACGGTGTCAATCGCGTCAACGACATAATCGTAGCTTTTAAAGTCGAATTCTTCCTCCGTTTCGGGCATAAAGAAGGTTTTGAAGCCCCTCACAACGCAGTCGGGATTGATTTTGCGAATTCGCTGCTCAGCCGCGTCGGTTTTATACATACCGACGGTTTCGTGAGTGGCGATGATTTGTCTGTTCAAGTTAGACAGAGCCACGGTATCGTTATCAATAATGTCAAGACTGCCCACACCCGAACGCGCCAGCGCCTCAACAACATAGCCGCCCACTCCGCCGACGCCGAAAACAGCTACGCGCGCGTTTTTCAGGCGGTTCATTGCTTCTTCGCCGAGCAAAAGCTCTGTGCGTGAAAACTGACTCATATACTTCTCCTTAATCAAGCTTTATTTCGTACAGCTTTTCCCGTCGCTCACCGTCGGTTGCCCGGTTAAATCTGCCGCCGTGAGTTTCAACATAGGTCATGCCGAGCTTTTCCATTACGCGGGCGGAAGCTTGGTTTTCCTCGTCGCAGTGAGCTATAAAGCGTTTCAGCTTCATGGCGTCCGCAAAATAATCAATCATGCCCTTTGCCGCTTCAGCCGCATAGCCGCGTCCCCAATAGTCGCGGTGAATTATCCAGCCCAGCTCGCCGCGCGTGTAGTCGCCTTCAAAATACATTGTTATTCCGCCAATGTGTTTCCCTTCAAGCAAAACGGCGAATTCGCAGATATCGGGCCGAGCGAGCGCCCACTGAGCCTGCGCGGATTTTATAAAATCTTCAACCTCTTTCCTGCTTTCCGCCGGAAGATAAACCATGAGCCTTGCGTTTTCCGCGTTCATGGCGTATTCGCAGGTTGAATTTAAATATTTCATGCTTAACGGCACAAGCGTGAGCCGCCTCGTGCGTATTGTTATATCCGTGTTCATTGTTTTTGCGCCTTTTCTGTGATTTGCGTATGTTTAGTGCGTTGCGGTTTGCGAGGCTGAGACTGACGTCGGCGACGTATTGTCCGCGTGAGGTTTATTCAGCATGCCGAATATCAGCGTTCCGGCAATAATCAGCGCGGTAATTATCATTGCTATAGCCGCAATGAGCATGGCGATATTACCCTTGCTTTGCTTTGACGGTTCATCAGGCGCGGACTGCGCGTTTTCGCCGTCAACGAAAAATCCGCCGTCGGGATTTTCCGGAACATCTCCGCTGATTTCGCCTATTATCAGTGTTATGTTATCGTTGCCGCCGTTTTTTAAAGCGGCTTCAAGCAGATTTTCGGCGGCTTTTTCAACCGTTTTACCCGAAGATACAACGCCGGCGATTTCATCGCTTTTCATCATGTCGGTAACTCCGTCGCTGCAAATCAAAAATCGGTCGCCCGCCTGAGCCTGCTCAAAATAATTATAAGGGGTAAGCTCGTTTTCATTCGGGAAAACTCCGAGATATTTTGTAAGACGGTATTTCTTTTTTCCGCTGAAGTCCTTGCCGTAAGCCTTTTCGTAGCTGTGGCGTTCGGTGTGTTCAAGCGAAATTTGGCGGATTTTTCCGTCACGCACAATAAACACCGGGCTGTCGCCGAGATTGCACACATACATTCCGCCCTGCTCAAAAAGCAGCATTGAAGCGGTTGAGCCCATTCTTCCTTTGACAACGTTTTCCATTTCGTCGCATATGCGCTTGTTGGCAGCTTCGCAGATATCCTTCATAATTTTATACGGATTTCCGCCCTGATAAGCAGGGAAAAGACCGCAGCACGCCTCTACCGCGTACCGCGATGCGCGTTCGCCGTGAAGATGGCCGTCCATTCCGTCAAAAACGCCGAACAACAGCGGCGCTGAGGCTTCAAAGCTTCCGCCGTATCTGAAATTGGAATTTTCCGTGTCGGGAATTACGCCGTTGCAGTAGTAATTATCCCGGTTTTTGTCACGCACGTTTCCGCGGTGGCAAATTGAATATACGTTAATATCCATAAGGTCATTCCTTGCTAATACTGTATCTCTGTTGGAAAGTCTGCTTTTTATTAATATATGATAAATATGCTTTTATTTTACACTTTGTTTGCGGCTGTGTCAACAAAAAGCAAACAAAACCGATAAAGCCGGAAAGCGCGATGGTTTTTCACCGTCGCGCTTTCAGGGAGATTATTATGTAATTGTCATTACGGCCGGGCTCCGCCCTTCCGCAACAACACGGAGAGGTAGGCGATTTACGCGTATCTGTTGTTTGTGACAAATTCCTTGCCGGTCTGCTGACCGGTTACGTTAAGGTTTTTGTCAACGGTGAAGCGGATGGGTA
>DOUO01000138.1 GCA_003520555.1 Oscillospiraceae bacterium | reverse complement strand
GTGACCTATCAGGCGCTTTACGCGGCGTGGAACAAACAAAAGCTCAGCACGCAGGACGAGGACGGCGAAGGCACCGAGAATGAAGACTACACGGGCTTTGACCTTATAAAAACAATAAAAAGCGCAGGAATCCGCACCATTTGCCTTGACGAAGCTCACCACTTGCGAAGCGAATGGCAACGATCCCTTGAAGCGTTTATTAACGCTCTCGGCTCAAGCGTAACCATGATTGCTCTTACGGCCACGCCGCCGTACGACAGCGCACCCACGGAATGGAAGGCGTACCACAGTTTGTGCGGCGACATAGACGATGAAATATTTGTGCCGCATTTGGTCGCGCAGAAAACGCTTTGTCCGCATCAGGACTACATAATTTTCAATTACCCCACTGACGAGGAACAAAAGCTTTTGACAGAACGCCGTCAAAAGGCGGCGCAGGTTATAAGCACGCTGCCGCAAACGCGGTTTTTCGCGCAGGCGGTTGAGGAGTGCGCCGCGCAGACAGGCGGTATAAATCAGGATTTCCTGTACGAAAACTATGACGGATTTATCGCGCTTTTTGCTTTGGCGCAGCTTCAAAACCCTTCGCTCACCTCAGCCCTGCCGCCGCAGATTAAGGCGGACGTTTCATCGGTAAGGGACATAAGCCCCCAAATCACCGAGCAGGCGTGCAAGCTTATTGTAAGCAATAAAAACCGCTTCGGCGAAATAAGTCAGGCGCTTGAATACAAGCTCAAAAACGCTTCGCTTATTCACCGCGGAAGGGTTAACTTCAGCGACACCGAGCTTGCGGAAAAAACGCTGATTTCCTCAATGGGCAAGCTGAAAAGCATTTCGGATATCGCGCTTGCCGAAAACAAAAATTCAGGCGACAAGCTCAGGCTTTTGGTGCTGACGGACTTCATCGGCCGGTCGCAGATGAACCTTGTGGGCGGAAGCGAGGCAATAACCTCAATGGGCGCTGTTCAGATTTTTGAGCACCTCCGCAGAAGCGGCGTGCCCGACCTTGCCGTGCTGACGGGTGCAGGGGTAATTTTGCCGTCAAAATCACTTGAAGCGGCAAAGAAGATTGCCGACAATATGCAAATCGGCTTTACCGCGACGCCGACCGCAGCGAAGGATTACTGCCGCGTCAACGTTTCCGGTTCAAACAAAAATAAGGTTGCGCTTGTTACCGAAGCGTTTTCTCAGGGGCTTTTCAGGGTGCTTACCGGCACAAAGTCGCTGCTCGGCGAAGGCTGGGATTCACCGTGCATTAATTCGCTGATTTTGGCAAGCTTTGTAGGCAGCTTTATGCTGTCCAACCAAATGCGCGGACGGGCGATACGCACCGACAAAAACGACCCCGGCAAGGCTTCAAACATTTTCCACCTTGTTACCCTTGACCGCGAAGGCGATTACAGCCAAGGTCTTAACGGAACCGACTGGGATACGGTAATTCGCCGCTTTGACACCTTTTTGGCTCCTGCCTACAACAGCAACGTTATTGAAAGCGGCACAGACCGCCTTGACATAATTAAACCTCCGTTTGACGAAAACGGAATACAAAACATCAACCGCGGTATGTACGCGCTTGCCGCAGACCGTGAAACGATGAAAAAGCGGTGGGACGCGGCGTTCACCGCAGCCGGCAATTCTCCGCAAATCGCGGACACGACAGACCTTGAGTCTGTTCCTCTTGTGTTTGCCGGCAAAAGCTTTTCCGGCGCGATAAGAGCTCTGCTTATAACAATCGCGCTGCTTGTAATTATAAACATTATGCTGTTTTTACCGCTTTGGTTAAGAATTGTTTTGTCGGTCCTTACCGCGGCAATAGGCTTCCCGGTTTTTGCGGCAAAAATGAAAAAAGCCCGGGAAATGTCATCGGCGGCGGGCAATATAAAAATACTTAGTGAAGCCTTGTGCGAAACACTTAAAAAATCAGGCGCGCTGAACTCGGGAAACTGCAAACCCGTATTTATTCAAAGCTCAAGCGCAATTCCGTCGGTTGCGCTTGAAAACGCAACGTCTCAGGAAAAAAGCGTATTTAACCGCGCTTTGTCCGAAATGCTGTCCCCCATTGACAATCCGCGTTATATTATACGCAAGGGCAGTGACGATACGGCAAGCTTTGCGTGTCCGTCGGCGGTCGGAAACAAAAAGGAAAACGCGGAATATTTCGCGGCGCTGCTGAACAAAACCGCCGGGGATTACCGCGTAATTTACACACGCAGCGAAAAGGGCAGACAAGAGCTGATGAAATGCAAAAAGTATTCCGTTACCAACGCAAACGGCAAAAAGCAGGTCAAAAGCAAAAGAGTTTTAATGTAAAAAAGGAGCGGCAAACCGCTCCTTTTTGTTTTCTGCCATTAACACTGAGGCTGTGAGAACTTCATTTTTACCTCGTTAATTTTTGTCTGCTCAACCTCTTGCGACGGGTACCAGCCCTTAGCCTGCATTTTTGAATAGATTTGACTTTGCATGTCAAGCGCCTGAGTGAGCGAGGAATTAAACGCCTGTTTCACATCCTGCGAGGACGCTTCGATACTGCCGTGCATAAACAAATCGCACGCGCCTTTTTCAAGCATGAGCATGTTTTCCATTAAGCTTCTGTCGTCCATAATTACACCTCTCAAAGCAAATTATAAAGGTTTTCAAACACATTTTTGTGCTGCTGTTCAAGCTGCGCGGCAAAGCTTTTAAGTTCACCGTCGCAAAGCTTTGAAGCTGTTTCGCGGCAGTTTGTTTGAAAATACTGCTCGTGTCCCAGCGCGTCCTGTACATAAAGCAATTCTTTGTCAGTCATAACAATACCTCCTGAGTTTGGTGTTGTTATTATTGACCGGTTTTTCCGCAATATACAAAACCGCCCGTAAAAACGGACGGTTCAAGCACATTTTATTCCGATTCGCAAATAACAATATATCTGCCGTATCTGCCGTTGCCGAGAGGAGTACAGGTGACAAGCGTCAAAAGCTTTCTGTCCGGCTGAATTACCGTGTCGGTTGTGCGGTTCGCCTCAACTTTTTTAAAGCCGATTACCTTGTAATGAATTGTCTCCCAAAAATTTTTGACATTTACGCTGTCGCCCTTTTTCAGCCCGCGGATGTTGTCAAAGAAAATTCTTCCTATGTACCCCGTGTGACCTGCCACAACGCAGTTTGTACTTTTTTCATTCAGCGGCAAAGAGGTGTTGTTCATGTGCGCCGCTCCGTAGCTCATCATTTCGTCGTTCGCGCCCAGGTAAATCGGCAGGCTGAGGCCGATTGAAGGAGCCGACATGTAGGCGTAAACATAGCCCAGACCGTATTTTGACATGTCAAGCGCCGCGTTTGTAAAATTGTTGGTGTCAACAGTGCCCTGATTGTTGATGATTGATTTGTTGTATTTTCGGCTGTCGCTGAGCAGGCGCGCAAGCTCCTGTTCAAAAACAATTCTGTTTTCGGAGGTGCGCCGGTAACTTCCGTTAACCTTTGTTACGGGATAACCCTCATCGTCAACAAGATGACGTTTTTTGGCTTCTTCAAAGGTTTTTACGGGCTTGCCGCCGCTTTCGTCCTCAAGCTCGGCGACTGCGCTTGCAGCCTCGTTTTCATATTTTTCAATTGCGCTGTTAGCCTTAATCTTGCCCACTTCATTTGAAACGGTAGGAAACAACAAAAAACCGATTCCGGCAAGGAGAAGAACCACAGCGATGATTACCAGTATTTTTTTCCACATATACATAATCCTCGGTGTTTTATAAATACCATTATAATTCAACGAGAACTTTTTTTCAATACTTTTTTTGCGCGGAAAAGCGGAGACCGTATGACAATCTCCGCTTTCCTAACCCTATATACCCAAATCGGATTTATTCCATACAAACCCGTGGATAGCTATTATTTGCCCGATTTTACCAGCGTCCGCCGGGGCCTCCGCCCGAGCTGCTTCCCTTTGACAGGGTTTTGCCTGTGCCGCCGCTTATTGTACCGCTTTCGCTGTAGCCGAAGCTGTCAAGAGTTCCGCTGTAGCTCGCGCCGGTAACGGCTTTGCAGCTTGTAAGCAAGCTTGTTCTGTCGGTGTAGTAAAGAATACCGAGGTTTCCGGAAATTCGGGGCTTGATAACGGAAAGTACGTTGCCGCTTGAGTCGGTAACGGCGATTGTTGAGCCGCTGCTTACGCTGCCGATTGATTTGTTGAGTACGGCGTTGCCTGATTTTCCGTTTACGTCCTCCCACATAGCGTTTGATGAAGCCAGCGCAAGAACCGTGCCGCCGTTGAAACCGATGGTGCCGTCCGCGTCAATAGCGAAGTTGCCGCCCGTTGTCGGGCCCTGAACAATAACCGTTCCGCCGTTGAAACTGAGCGCGCCGTTTGAGTCAACTCCGTCGCCGGAAGCCGTAACGTACAGATAACCTCCGTTTACGGTGATGCTGCTGTTTGAGGTGCTGCTGCCGGGACGGAACTGATTTTGTCCCGGACGTCCGCCCATTGAGCTTTGGTCGTTGCCGCCCGCGGCGTTAACGCCGTCGTCGCTTGCGACTACGGAAATTGTACCGCCGTCAATTACCACATAATTGCCCTCAACGCCTTCGTAGCTCTTAAGTATGTCGATTGTGCCGCTTTTGATTGTAACAGTTGTATCCGCGTGAATTCCGTCGTCATTTGATGTGAGCTTAAATGTGCCGCCGTCAATCGTAATGTTACCGTTTGAGTGAATACTGTCGTCGGTTGAAGTTACGGTAAAGGAGCCTCCCGTTATGTTCATATCAGTGGTTGCCTTAATTCCCTTTCCGCTTACGTTCGCGGTGATTTCGCCGCCGGAAATATTGATCGCGTCGCCTGTTACAGCTTCATCGCCCGCGGTAAGGGTGTATGTTCCGCCGAGGATATTAACAACAGAATTGCCGTTAATGCAGTCGTCTGCCGTAGAATTAACGGTATATGTGCCGTCGGTCAGAGTTATGTCTCCGTCTCCGTTAATACCCTTGCCCGCGCACTCAATTTCAAAGGTGCCTGCCGCGATATCAACCGTTGCTCCCGTAACCGCGTCGTCGCCGGAGGTAAGGTTGTACGAGCCGCCGGATATATTAACAGCCGCATTTCCGTTAACGCAATCGTCGGTGGTGTTTATTTCATAAGTGCCGCTTGTGAGCGCGATATCAAGAGCCGCGTTAATGCCCTTTCCCGAGCCTGTAAGGTTAAGCGAAGCCTTATCAATATTTATTGTTCCTTCGCTTTCAATGCCGTCGCCCTGAGCGTTTGTTGTAAGCTTAATATTCTTGCCGCTGAGGGTGATGTCGTCATTAGCGTGAAGCGCGTCCTTTACGGCAGTAACGTTTATGACGCCGTTTTCAATAAGAATATCGTCGCTTGAATTTATGCCGTGCTTGTAATTTCCGTTTACGTCAAGAGTGCCCTTGCCTTTTATTTCAAGGGTGTCGTCGCTGTGAATCGCTCCCTTTGCGTCGGCGTAAGCAGTATCATAGGTACTGCTGTCGGACACGGTGTTCGTTGTGCCGTCCTCAATGGTGATAAACGCCTTTTTGCAGCGGTCAAAGTATATCGCGGGACCGTTTTGATTTGTCAGGCTCATGCCGTTAAGTCTTAATTTAACCTTGTCGTTAACGTCCTTTTCTTCCCCGGTGTTTATGTAAATCATGCCGTTGTCGCAGGTGCCTGTTACTTCCCAGTCGCCTCCTTCGGTGATTGTTACCACATTTCCGTCAACCGTCGCTCCGTTACCCGTTACGGTTATTGCGTTGTTGCTAAGCACAATTTTGCCGGTATTTTCCTTCCACTCATCGCCTGTGACCTCAGCGGCAGGGGTTGTTGCCTGCGTAGGCACGGTAGCTTCTGTGGCTTGCGTCGCTTCCGAAGGGTCGGTTGAGCCGGACTCCGCTTCAATCGCTTCACCGATTTTATAGGTGTTGCTGTAATTCGCGAGATATTTTTGAATTTCCGTCGCGTCCTTGATGTTTACCTCACCGTCGTTGTTAACATCGGCCGCCTTAACGCGTTCGTCATTAAGCGTAATAAAGCTTGAAAGATAACGCTGCACAGCAGTCGCGTCGCTTATATTGACTACGCCGTCGCCGTTAACATCACCTCTGATAATACCGTCTGAAGAAGCTTCGGCTGCCGAAGCGGCAAACGGAACTGCCGAGACGAGCAATAACGCGGACAGTGCCGCTGCGGTGTATTTACGTAGTTTTTTCATGATTTTCAACTCCTCAATTAGAATATTTTTTCATTATGGTCATATAATAAAGCCTTAACCTTAAAGAATGCTTAAATTTTTTTAAAAATATAAATACTAAAAATGCTTGACAAAATGAATTTAATTGAATATAATTAAATTGTGCTCAATCGAATATAATAAAAAATATAAACTCGGGAGGAATTATCATGACAGTATATGATTTTAAAATGAAGGACGCAAAACGCAACGAAGTTGACCTTTCCGATTACAAGGGCAAGGTGCTGCTTATTGTAAACACCGCCACAGGCTGCGGCTTTACCCCGCAGTATGAGGGCTTGCAAAAGCTTTATGACAAGTATAACGAGCAGGGCTTTGAAATTTTGGACTTCCCGTGCAACCAATTCGGAAACCAGGCGCCCGGCACAGAGGACGAAATTGTAAGCTTTTGTCAGCTCAGGTATCACACAACCTTTAAACAGTTCGCCAAAATTGAGGTTAACGGTGAAAATGAAGCTCCGCTTTACACTTACCTTAAAAGCCAAAAGGGCGGCATAATGGGAAACAAAATCAAATGGAACTTCACAAAATTTTTAATTGACCGCGACGGCAATGTTACAGACCGCTTTGCCCCCACGGTAACGCCCGAAAAAATCGACGCGAAAATTAAGGAGCTGTTATAAATGAGATATTCTTACCGCACAAGAAGCGTTTGCGCAATGGAAATTGATTTTGACCTTGAAGGCAACGTTGTAAAAAATATTGAATTCACAGGCGGCTGCAACGGAAATCTGAAGGCTATTTCCAAGCTTGTTGACGGCTGGACAGTGGAACAGATAGAAGAAAAGCTGCGCGGAAATACCTGCGGCAGACGTCCGACCTCATGCGCCGATCAGCTTGCGTTGGCGGTAAGGGAAGCTTACAACAGCGAACAGGCAGGTTAAAGCTATGGAGAATAATTTTGAACCGCTGAAGCTTGAAAATCAGCTTTGCTTTCCGCTTTACGCGGCTTCACGCGAACTTGTAAAGCTTTACCGTCCGTACCTTGACGAACACAACCTGACATACACACAGTACATTACAATGATGGTGCTGTGGGAAGAAAACCGGTGCAGCGTCAAAGAGCTGGGCGCCAAGCTGTACCTGGACTCCGGCACGCTCACGCCTGTGCTTAAAAGCCTTGAGCAAAAAGGCTTGCTCAGCCGTTTCCGCAGTGAAAGCGACGAACGAGTTTTGATAGCAAAGCTGACCGAAAAAGGCAAAGAGCTTAAGAACAGAGTCGAGGATATTCCTGTCAAAATAGGATGTATGAACCTTTTGAGCCCGGAGGAAGGCGCGGCGCTTTATACGCTGCTTTATGCCCTGCTTGGCAAAATAAAAGATAATAACTGACAAAAACACCCTGCAACGGAAAAAA
>DOUO01000060.1 GCA_003520555.1 Oscillospiraceae bacterium | reverse complement strand
GTACTTTACTACTTCCAGGACATACTGAAGACGAGTGCGATCGCGATGGGCATCATACTGCTCGTGGCGAGGATCTTCGACGCTTTCAACGACCCGATCATGGGCATCATCGTCGCGAAAACGAAAACAAAGTGGGGCAAGTTCCGTCCCTGGCTGTTCTCGGGCACGGTTCTGAATGCCTTTGTCCTGTTCGCACTGTTCTCTGCACCTGATCTCAAGGGAACAGGCCTGATGGTCTATTTCTCGGTGGTCTATATCCTCTGGGGTGTTACCTATACGATGATGGATATTCCGTACTGGTCAATGATTCCGGCGTTTACACAAAGCGGCAAGGAACGTGAAAACCTTACCACAATCGCAAGAAGCTCGGCAGGCGTAGGCTCGGCAATTATCACCATTTTGACAATGATGATTGTTCCCATGCTCGGAAAGCTTACAGGCGGAGTTACCAACAAGGAAATTGAAATTCAGGGCTTCCGTTGGTTCAGCCTTATAATCGCGGCGCTGTTTGTGCTGTTTACCGTGCTGGCGTGCATAAGCATAAAGGAAAAATCAACCGCGGAAATGAAAACCGTGTCGGTTAAGGAGATGTTCAAGGCTTTGGTTCAAAACGACCAGGCTTTGACCGTTGTTATTGCAATTGTCCTTATTAACACCGCCATCTACATCACATCAAATCTTGTAATTTATTTCTTTAAATACGACTTCGGCGGCGCGGCATGGAACGGCGATTATACGCTGTTTAACGCCTTCGGCGGCGGAATTCAAATTCTTTCAATGATGGCGCTTTATCCGCTTTTAAGAAAGGCGCTTAAGCTTTCAAACACCAAGATTTTTTATGTCGGCTTAATTTCCGCAATGGCAGGTTACGCCGTGCTTTTGGGACTTTCGTTTACAGGCATGAACAACGTTTATGTGCTGTTCATTCCCGGCTTCTTCATCTTTGCTTCAAGCGGAATAATGAACGTGCTTACAACGGTATTTTTGGCTAATACTGTTGATTACGGCCTTGTTAAGCTTAAGAGAAGCGATGAAAGCGTAATTTTCTCAATGCAGACCTTTGTTGTTAAGCTTGCATCGGGTATAGCGGCGTTCGCGGTTTCGATTTGCCTGCAAATCAACAATCTGAGCGAAGCGGCGTCAACCGAAGCCGAGCTGAGCCAGGATTTGTCAAAGCTCGTGCCTTACAGTTCAAAGGTTGGCCTCAGAATGACAATGACAATTATTCCGATTATAGGACTGCTTATAGCGTTCATATGGTTTAAAAAGCGGTTTATTTTAACTGACGAAAAGGTTGCCGAGCTTTCCGGACAGGTTAAAGCAATTAAGGAAGAACAATCATGATTCGCAGACTTAACGGCAGCCGCACGGTCTTTGTTCTTGACACACAAAACACAACCTACGCGTTTTGTGTGTCGGAGTCGGGACATTTGGAACATCTGTATTACGGCGGATACATTCCGATTGAGAGGGAAAACGACTGCGAGGTTTTACATCAAAAGCGTGAATTTGAACCCGGCAACGCGATTGTGTATTCAAGCAAGTTCAAAACCACCGTGCACGAGGACACGCGCCTTGAAGCTTCCGCTCCGGGTCACGGCGACATCCGTGAGCCGTTTATTGAAGCGGTAATGCCAAACGGCAGGCGCAGTCTTGACCTTTTGTACAAAGACAGCGTACTCGACGATTGTCCTCCCGACGGCGAAGGCCTGCCGCGGTCGTATTCAGACAGCGGCAAGGTTGAACACCTTTGCGTAACGCTCGGAAAAGGTCAGGCAACGCTTGAGCTTCACTACTGCGTTTATCCTTCCTGTGACGTTATTACACGCAGCGCAAGGCTTGTAAATAACGGCGGCAAAATGCGGCTTTTGCGCCTTATGAGCACACAGCTTGACCTGCCCGGCTGCGGCTACACCGTAACCTCTTTTCACGGTGCGTGGGCGCGTGAAATGGATAAATACTCAACGAAAATAAACAGAGGCAAATTTGTTATTGAATCGCGCGCCGGATGTTCCTCAAACAGAGCAAATCCTTTCTTTATGGTTCACGAAGATAACGCGGATGAAAACAGCGGAAAAGCTTATGCCTTTAACCTGGTTTACAGCGGAAACCATTATTCCGCCGTTGAGGTAAACGCCTACGGACAAACCCGGATTGTAAACGGAATAAATCCGCAGGGCTTTGAATTTACGCTTGAAAGCGGCGACAGCTTTTGTTCACCCGAGGCTGTGTTCACATATTCCTCGGACGGCTTTGCTCAAATAAGCAATAACATGCACGCCTTTGTGCGAAACCACATTGTTCGCGGCGAATGGAAATCAAAGCCGCGCCCGGTGCTTTTAAACAGCTGGGAAGCGTGTTACTTTAAGCTGAGCGAGCCAATGCTTTTGGCGCTTGCCAAGGCCGGCAAAAACCTCGGAATTGAGATGCTTGTCATGGACGACGGTTGGTTTGGAGAACGCGACAGCGACGAAACCTCGCTCGGCGACTGGGATGTTAATCGCAAAAAGCTTCCGCACGGCTTAAACGGACTTTGTAAAAAGCTCAAGGAGCTTGACATGCAATTCGGAATTTGGGTTGAGCCCGAGATGATTAATACTCAAAGCAAGCTTTACACTCAGCACCCGAACTGGACAATGTCAGTACCCGGAGGACTTCATTCGGAGGGCAGAAACCAGCGTGTACTTGACCTGAGCAATCCGCAGGTTGTGGATTATTTGATTATTAAAATGACGGAGGTGTTTTCCTCCGCTGATATTAAATATGTAAAATGGGATATGAACAGGATTTTCTCCGATGTCTATTCCCCATGCCTTCCGCCGGAACGTCAGGGCGAAACCGCGCACCGCTATATTTTGGGCTTATACCGGCTTATGGACGTCCTGACAAAGCGTTTTCCTCATATTCTGTTTGAGGGCTGCGCTTCGGGCGGCAACCGCTTTGACTTGGGAATACTGAGTTATTTTCCGCAGATTTGGGCAAGCGACAACACAGACGCGCTGAGCCGTACTCATATTCAGGAGGGCTACAGCTACGGTTATCCGCAAAGCTGCGTAAGCTGCCATGTTTCGGCAAGTCCAAACCACCAGACGCTGAGGAAAACTCCGCTTGAAACGCGATTCGGCGTGGCTTCCTTCGGAATTCTCGGATATGAATGTGACGTACGTTTTCTGTCGGCAGTTCAAAAGCGGAAAATCGCTAATCAAATTACATTATACAAGCGCTGGCGCAAGGTGTTCCAGTACGGCAGCTTTTACCGCGTAAAAAGCGGAAATATTCACGAATGGATTTGTGTTTCGCAAGACAAAAAGCATGCCGTCGGGCTTCTTATGCAGGAGCTTACAACACCCAACACACAAAGCGAAAGATTTATTTGCGCAGGGCTTGACCCGAAAAAAACATACCGTTTTTTCAGCATACCTCAGCGGCTGGACATTAAACAGTTCGGAAGCCTGATTAACACGTTGACGCCTATTCATGTTAAACAGGATTCAGCGGTGCACAACATTATTTCCAGAGCCGTAAAGATGCGCGGCGAAGCCGAGGA
>DOUO01000046.1 GCA_003520555.1 Oscillospiraceae bacterium | reverse complement strand
CCGCTGATATAATCGTCCGGCTTTTCGCGCTCCGAAACGGGGATTTGTATTTCACGGATTGTGTACGCCGATGTTTCACTTTTGCGCAGGTGCACCCAAACCCTCGCCGGCACGCCGTCGGCGTATTCCGAAAATTTATTCGGAATGTCAACCGTAAGGGTGTTTGCTCCGCTGTCATATTCGCCTGTTTTTACGATTGCGCGAGAATAGAGCTTTAGCCCGAAATGAACTTCGGTTGTTTCGTCAATTCCGCTCAGACCCTTGATTTGCAGCTGCTGCCCTGTGTCATATTGCCACAGGCTTTGGCTGCATATGTATGGTTTGCCCGATGGAATTCCGTTAAAATCTGCTGTAATCAATAAAATCTTCCTTTCGATAAAGAACGGAAGGCGTATGCCAAATAGAATGTTTGTTCGAATTGGAACACTTTAATTATAACGGATTTTTTGGGTATTGTCAATCAATAATGAACAATGTTTTTTTGAATGATGTGCAATTAAGAGATTATTAAAAAATAACTGTTTTATTTCTTTAAAGTACTTGCGAATTACCGGTATTTTTTATATAATGAAAATAATGTCATAAGATGTAAAAAGGAGATTTTTTTATGAAAAGACTTATCGGTTTTTTACTGACTGCCGCTATGGCTGTCAGTGCAACCATCGGTTCTGTGACAACCGCGTTTGCCGCTCCGGTGCAGGACGAAGCCGCAGCCGCCGCAGAGGTTCAGTCAGCTGTCGCCGCAGAGGATTACCCCAAGGTAAACCTGCTTGAAAACCGCGAGGACAGTGTTAAAATCGGTTGGACAAAATATCCCGGCGCCGCAAAATACCGTGTGTTTATTAAAGAAGGCAACACATGGAAGGGACTTGGAAATTCCGAGTATCTGAGCTACATACACAAGATTTCCGGCAACAACAAAAGCTTTGTTTATACCGTTCGCGCAATCGGCAAGGACGGAAAATTTATGAGCAGCTACTGCAAAGAGGGTTACGCGCATAAATTTGTATCAACACCGAGCATTACTTCGATTGAAAATGTTGACGGTGCCGCCAAGCTTACATGGCCTGCAAAAAAAGGCGTTATTTACCGCGTATTTTATCTTGACAGCAAAGGAGTATGGCGCAAGCTCGCAAAGCTTACCACAAACGAGTATTATCATAAAAAAGCGCAGAACGGCGAGGACTGGACGTACACCATCCGTTACGAGAACAGCAAGGGCCAATTTATAAGCCCCTACAACTCAAGGGGCTGGAAAAACAGATACATCGCCACTCCGCAAATTTCTTCAATTACACGCGATAAAAACGTATTTGTAATTAAGTGGAACAAAAATCCGTATATTGAAAAGTACCGTGTTTACCGCAAGCAGGGCAGCGATTCATGGCAGAGATTGGGCGACACAACCGCAACAAGCTACAATGACAGCAAGATGGTTTCCGGTGTAAAATTCACGTATATGATTCGCGCAATCAACGCTCAAGCAACAAAGTTCACAAGCGCGCTCAGTAAGCAAAAATGGAAAATCTGCGTTATGGGCAACATGAGCGAAAAAACCAGAAAACTCAGAGAAGGTCTGATTGACTTCCTTAGCAAGCAGGTTGGCAACAATAACCGCAAGTATATTGACCATATTAACAAATACGGTCACTTCGGACTCGGTTACGGCACACAATGGTGCGCTGTGTTCGGCTGGGGCGCAATGGATATGTATTCACGCACACAGTCAAACGTTACAAACCTGATTCCCCCGCGCTGGCACGTAAGTGAAATAGCAAACGAAGCGCGCAAGCTCGGCGGCTGGTACAATACATTCAGCTCAACCTATGAGGCAAAGCCCGGAGATATCTTTATGACTTCGTTCTACAAATATCCTTACGAGGACGGCAGAACTCATGTAGGTTACATTGAATATGTTGACAAGGACAAAAACGGCAAGGTTACATATATCCATACAATTGAGGGCAACTTCAACTGGGAAATCGGCGACAACTCGCAAACACGCGTAGGCAGATGGAGCTGGAAAGACCGTCTTGAAAAAGACCACGGAGCAATGGTAACCGATTATCTTGACATCAGCAAGATTTTGAAGGTTAAATAATCATAATTTAAACAAATCCCCCGTATATATAGATGACTATATATTACGGGGGACTTTTTATGAGTGAGACGGCTAAACCGAAAAAGCATACCGTTATGCTTGACAACCGTTCACGGCTGCTTATTACGGGAGCTGAAGATGTAAACGGTTTTAACGAGGAGGCGGTGTCAATTAAAACAACGGCAGGTTTGCTTATTATCAAGGGCAGCGGACTTCATATTGACAAGCTCAGCCTTGAAACGGGCGAGGTTTCAATTGACGGCAAAATTAATTCAATGCAATATATAGGTTCAAATGATTCGCGTTCAAGGCTCGGAAGGCTGTTCAGGTGATTTAATGGAACTGACACTTGCGCAGCAATCATACGCGTTTGCGTGTTCAATTGTACTGGGCGCGTTGCTTGGAGCAATATACGGAGTATTAAGACTTGCGGTGTTTGCGTTCAAAATGTCCAAAGTGCTTGTCTTTGCCTTGGATTTCGTTTACATGACATTTTCGGCAGTGTTGATATATCTTTTTGCACTTGCCTTTCTTTCGGGGCAAATACGGCTTTTTTTGCTTCCGGGCATTGTCGGCGGATTTGTACTGTACAGACTTACCGCAGGCAGATTGCTCGGCAGGCTGTTTCGTCCGGTAATAAAAGCGATTCAAAGGCTAATTCAAGCCATTTCAAAAAAATTTAAAATAATTGCAAAAAAGGTATTGAAAAAACACCGCTGTTTGTAGTATAATGTATTGGTGAGTTAAACAGCTTAACCGCTGATGTGGCGCAGCCGGTAGCGCAACTGATTCGTAATCA
>DOUO01000006.1 GCA_003520555.1 Oscillospiraceae bacterium | reverse complement strand
ATAATCAATGCTGTCAACAACAAAGCTTGCCTCTACTCTGCCGGTTAAATCTCTGCATTCTTCGGCAATTTCCTTGGCGGAAGCTCCTTTTTGAGCCATTTCGGCGGCGTGAAGAACAACAAGTCCCGAGCCGGTTGACAGATTTCTGGTGTCAACCACCTCAACTCCACCTACTTCATCGGCGGCGGCGCAGGCGTTGAGATATGAGCTTGAAAAATCAGAGCTGATGTTAAGGTGTACAACCTCATAGTCCAGGTCGCGCCATTTTTTAAACTCCGCGGCAAAATCATCAACGTTAGGAGCGGAGGTTTTCGGAAGCTTTCCGGTTTCATCAACATATTTGTAGATATCCTCGGGGGTGGCTTCAATGCCGTCTTTTGCGCTTACGTCACCCAAAACAACGTAAAGCGGCACAATTGAAATGTCATACTTTTGAATAAGCTGTGGTGAAAGGTCGCAGGTACTGTCTGAAATAATTTTAACTTTCATAATACTTCTCCGATATTTATTTTACCTTTCGGTTAGTATCAGTATAACAAATAAATGAATGCTTGTAAATAGAATAAGCAGGAATAAAAGCAAAAATATAAAGCAAAAAAGGCTGTCAACAGACAGCCTTTTTCGCGATTGTGTGTTTTATGAAAATGAATGCTCCGTTATAGAATCAATCATTTTTCTCAATCAAAAAAACGGAATTATGCAATTCGGGCGTGTGCTCAAAAGTCATAGTTTCGTTTTGTTTATATATATTATACATTTTTTCAGTGCATTTTTCAAGCCTCAAAAATGCGATTTGTCTTAACTAAACAGCCAAAATGACGATTTGCACAGAATTTTATTTCAAACTTTGTACAAGATTTTTAATGTTTTTTTAATAATTCATTTTTTTCAAATTTTGAATTTTTTAAATTCAGCAATTAGTACAAAAATATTATTTGCTTTTCGTCAGCTGTTTTTTACATAGCGCGGTAAAAACTTATCCGAATACAGCATTGTCCGTACAATGAAACAGTATTTGTGCATAACGGCTATTTTTTAAAATATTCGAACTTTTGTTTGATTTTTCTGAAATTATGCGTTATAATAGTATTAAGGCTCCCGCCCCAAAGCCTTAACATGAATATACCGGGAACGGACAACACGAAAGGAAGGTTTGACATAATATGAATTATTTTGAATGGTCGCAGGAATATTCGGCAGAAGCCGATAAGATAAATAAGGTTATAACTACTCTTACCGTAAAATGTAAAAAGGCTTCAAGGTCAGAAAAAAAGCTGCTTGAAGCGCGTATACGGGATTACCGTCAATGCTACCGCGAATGTGTTGAAATTTCTGACTTGCTTTTGCAAAGGCACAGAGGTGTTGCATGATACAGCTCAGCGAGATTTTTGCCGCGAAGCAAAGCTTTGCCGATTATTTGCACCGCGACGGCCAAAACAACCGCGCGGAGCTTGACAGCATGTACAGCTTTCTTTTAAAAGCAATGCAAAACGAACTGACCGAAAGACAGCTTGACTGCCTTACGATGAACATAATTGAAGGCAGACATCAGCGTGAAATTGCCGAAACCCTGGGACTTAACGCCTCTACGGTAAACAGGCATGTCATGGCCGCGAAAAGAAAGCTAATCAGGGCGTGCAAGTACTACATAAGCGCTTAACATACCTTAAATTTTAAGGGCGCACCGAAGTGCGCCCTTGTTGTATATCTATTTTACGCTTGCTTTTTGAGCGGCGTTTTCATTATACAAAATATCGCTGACAGACATTTTGGTGATTATGTGCTTGACCGTGCGGTCAAGTCCGGAACCATCCGTATAGTCGGCAGGATAAATGAAGTCTACCCTGTCCTTCATCAGCAAATCCTCAACCTTGCTGTCGCGGTTTTGATAAACGGCAATTGAGTATCCGCCGTACGCCTTCATCATCTTCATGCACGGCACGTCCGAAAGTCCGTCTCCTATATATATCATATTGCAAAATGGTACGCGTTTGCTGTCCTCCGGCATTGAACGGTTAAGGTCAACATCGTTGGAAATGTCAAGCACGCCCTTGTTTATACGGTATACAAACTGCGTTTTATTGGTGTAGTTAACGTCGGTTTTCGGCCAAACAGCCGCGCCGCTTTCATCGTATAAAAATTCGCAGGCAAAGATACTTTTAAACTTTCCGCTGATTGACGAGCCTTCAATTATTTCCTTCATGCCGGAAGAAATAACATAATGCTCTACGCAAACTCCGCATTTTTGACCGTATTCGGTAATGCGGTCAAACCAATCCTCAACGCCCCTGAAAAACTCAATATTCTTTCCTGTTTCAACAAGCTTGCCGCGCATAAGCGGCAGGTTTTTTTCGCGTGATTTTTTAATCATTGCGTACATATACGCAAGAATTGAATCCATCTGCTGAGCCTTGCCGAACGCGTTGGTTTCACTCCAAAATTCGCTTTCGGTCATGCCGAGGCTGGGAATAAAGCTGTAGTTTTGCATGTCGCGCGTACATAACGTGCGGTCAAAGTCATACATAATAGCTACAATAGGTAGGTTATTCATAGCTTACACCTGCGTTATTTTTTTGGCTGTGTATATTTCGTGATTTGAATACTGTTGATTATTACGCTTTCCTCGGGAACGTTCTTGGCGTCAACCTTTAGCTGAGCGATTTTATCAATTACAGGCATACCCGAATATACCTGTGCGAACACTGTGTTTCCCCTGTCCGCCGCGTTGAACGCTCCGTCAAGGTTGGGATTGCCGCCCTTTGAAACATAAAGCGATTTCACGTCCTTGGGAACGGTGTCGGTGTTAATCAGCCTGTCGCCGTTTTCATCAATATAGGCGGAAAGGAACTGCTTGTTGTCTTTATACTGTTTAAGCTGTTCGCAGCTTTCCTTCCATATATTGTCATAAAACGACCATCCGCCGTTTTCCTGAAATTTTTTATTGCTCATTTGATTGATAAAAAACTGGCTTCCGTTAGAGTCTCTGCCGTTGTTTGCCATTGAAACCGCGCCGCGTATATTAAACAGCTTGTCACAGAACTCGTCCTCAAACTCCTTGCCGTATGAGCTGACGCCGTTTGGCTGTTTTTCATCTTTTCCTATGTGTCCGCCCTGAACTATGAAGTCCTTTACTACGCGGTGGAAAACGGTGTTGTTGTATTTGCCGTCCTTTGCAAGCTTGATGAAGTTTTCAACAGCCTTCGGTGCAAACTCCGGAAAAAATCTCATGCTGAAATTACCCATGCTTGTCTTGACAACGGCAATGGTGTCGCCTTCGGCAGGCTTTTCAAGCTGATATCCGATTTCCTTGGAGGAATCGGTGATAACATCAGGCTTGATACCGAGTTCTTCGGGATTGATGCCCAAAGCCTTAAGTCCGCCCTCCATGGCGGCCTGATAAGCCTCATCGTTAGTGTTATCGGTCATTTCAACCGCGCCGCTTTTATCAGCCGGAGCGGAATCAGCGCCGGCGCAGCCGCAGAGCGCGGCAAGTGTGAGCGCAAATAAAATAACAAGTGCCTTACGATAAAAATTCATAATAATGTCCCTTTCGGCAGAATTTATAAAACACACATATCAAAAGCACAAATTACCCTTTTTTCGGATTATAGTAATTATAACACATTATTTTAAAAATTGCAATTTTTGATTACCGGCACAGCGTCGTTTTATTTGGTATTGCATAATACCGTTTTTTAATGTAAAATTAAAGCAGAAAAAAATATCATTTTTCATGAAACGGAGGAGCTATGGAAGAATTCACAAAAATAGTAAAAGAAGTAAAAAAAGCCGTTAACGGCAAGGACAGAGCAATAATAGTCACTCTTTTGGCATTGCTTGCAAACGGCAATATTTTAATAGAGGACATTCCCGGCGTGGGAAAAACAACAATGGCGATTGCTTTTTCAAAGGCGCTCGGGCTTGATTACGGCCGCGTGCAGTTTTCGCCGGACACTCTGCCGTCCGATATCACCGGTTTTGCGGTGTTCAACAAGGAAACAGGCAAAATGCGCTTTAATAAGGGCGCGATATTTTGCAATCTTTTTCTTGCGGATGAGCTTAACCGTACATCAAGCCGTACTCAGGCGGCGCTTCTTGAGGCGATGGAAGAAAGGCAGGTTACTGTTGAAGGCGTTTCTTACACGCTTGAAAAGCCGTTTTCGGTAATCGCTACGCAAAACCCGGTCGGAGCGTCAGGTACGCAACTGCTGCCGGATTCTCAAACAGACCGGTTTATGATACAAATATCAATGGGTTATCCCGATGAAAAAGACGAGCTTTCAATGCTTTTGAACCGTGCCGACCACAATCCGATGGACAACATCGTTCCCGTTGTTACAAAGGAGCAGTTTGCGCTTATGCAGCAGGAGGTCAACAATGTATTTATAAAGCCCGAAATCGCGAAATACATTGTCTCGCTTGTATCCGCTACACGTCAAAACGAGCTCATCGCGCGAGGGGCAAGTCCGCGCGCGACCATTGCGTTGGCGCAGATGGCAAAGGCATCCGCGTTTGCCTCAGGCCGCGACTATGTTGTGCCTAAGGACATTTCAAATGTTTTTCTGCCGACGCTGTGCCACAGAATAATACTTGGCTCAGCCGCTGAGGCAAAACGCATGAACGCCGGTCAGATTCTTACACAGGTTATGCGCGAAGTTTCGCCGCCGAGGATTTAGTATGATAAAAAATTGGCTGATATATCTTGGCGGCCTTGCGGCTCTGTTTATATTTTCGGCGTTTCACTTTTTTGAGCAAACAACCTGGAATGTATTTTTGATGTTTTTATTTATGCCGCTTGTTTCGCTTTTTGTAAGCCTTCCGTTCATGCTTCACGCGGCAGTTCAGGGATTGACGGCAGCTGTTCCTAAGACGCTGAAAAAAGGCGATACCGCCGAATTTAAGTTGATTTCAAAATCGGGCAACGCCGCTGTTTTTCCGCAGCTTAGGGTTAGAGTGAGCTGCGAAAACCGTTTTTCAGGCAGCAAAAAGCGCTACCGCAAAATCACATTTTTCGGCAGCTCAAAAAAGCCGTTTATCATTATAAACAACAGCATTTCAAGTCACTGCGGCAATGTTGATACCGGCTTCGTCGGGTGCGCGGTGTTTGATTTTGCGGGTATGTTTTTTATTCCGATGAAAATTAAGGTCAGAAGGCAAATAACGGTAATGCCTGAACACGAAAAGCCTTCATTTGTTCCGTCCGCCGACAATACGCGGGTGCTTGGCTTCAAGCCAAAGCCCGGCGGAGGCTTTTCCGATAATTACGAGCTTCGTCCGTTTAGGGACGGAGACAGCGTGAAGAATGTGCACTGGAAGGTGTCCTCAAAATACGACGAGCTTTTCGTACGCGAGCCAAGCCTTCCCGTACTGCGAAATCTTGTAATAAGGCTTGATTTAACCGACAAGCCCGATCAAAACGACAGCATTATCGCTCGGTTTGTTTACACCGCCGAAAAGCTTATTTCAGCTCAGAAGGAGTTTTACTGCGCTTCAAAACGCTGCGGATACTTTAAAATTGAATCGCGTGACGACGTTAAAATCTGCCTGAACAATATATATAACGGCGTTGAAAGCTCCGCCCCTTACACCGGTGCCGCTGATGTTTTTATAATCAGTGCCGACGGCGAGGAGGTGGTAAGCTCTTGAAAAAACTTATTCACCCCATCCTATACGGCATAGCCGGCACAGTCCTGGTTATTTCGCTTATTTACTGTTCGCTGACAGCGTTTTCGATAAAAGCGAATTTTTGGGAGGTTTTCGCGTATTCGTCAATTACCGCCGCATTGTTTACGGGACTTTCAATTGCCGTCAAAAATAATAAGGCGTTTGCCGTGACCACTGCGGTTTTCGCCGCGATTACGATTATTATAATGTGTATTATCCGCGGCAACCTTTGGCTGAGCGCCGTAAATTTTATAAACATAATCTTAAACAAACTCAGCTACGCCTATTCGTGGCTGAAACCGATAAAAGCCGATTCGGCTGAGGTTAATCTTTTTCTTGACTGTACCGCTGTTTTATTATCAATGATAATAACGGTTACGCTTGTACGCTTAAGGCGGGCTTTGCCTGCGGCGATTATCGGAATAATTGCCGTGTTGCCGTGTTATTTGGCAAAGGACACGCCTCCCGGACTTTTTCCGCTGTCGGTTTGCGCCGTAATTTTCCTCACGCTGTTTGTGTTGCGTTACATGCACCGCATAAACATAAATTTTACTCCTGCGGTATTTATTCAGTGCATTGCGGGATTCACTGCCGCGGCGCTGATTATTAACGCTGTTTCCGGCAACCCGTCCGAACAGCTTAACCAAATTGCCTCAAATTTGCCCGGACTCGGCGGCGCGTACCGCACCCAAAACACCGGCATTGACTTTTATGATACTGTTGATTTAACGGAATTGGACGATTTGAATCTTAACAGTCTGGATGAAGTAAATGTATTAACCGATATTCCAAGCGGCGACGTTTACCTTAAAGACGCGGCTTATTCCGAATTTTCCGACAACATGTGGATTCAAAAAGCGGATAACTGGGAGGACAGGTATAGTTTAACCCTTCGTTTCGGAATGGACGATAAATACTTATCTTCAATGCCCGAAACGCCTCCCGCAAGGAAGCTTTCCGTTAAAGAGCTTATTCCGCGCGAACATTCGCTGTTTCCTTACATAATTGACGTAAAATACGGTCTTGAGGATAATTTTGACATAAACAAAGACATATACTTGAAGGCAACAAAAAATCCTGTTGACAGCTATGGCTTTACCGTCAAGGATTTCGGGCTGTTCCCTACCGATTCCTTTAACGAGGCTTACCATGATAACGGTTACGCCGAATACGTTTATAAAAACTACACGCAAGTACCAAAGGGTGTAAGCGATATTGTCAGTGAAAACACCTATCTTGCCTCAGCAAGAGACCACGAGCCGCTTGACGGAAAGATAAAAGCGGCGCGCCAATTCTTTGACACACTTAACGGTAAATACTCAATTACCGACGGAAAAATTCCTGCGGACGAGGACTACTTAAGTTGGTTCTTAAAGAAAAAGGAAGGCTGGTGTATTCACTACGCCACAGCCGCCGCGCTGATTTTAAAGGAGCTTGGAATTCCGGCAAGATATGCTTCGGGATATAAGTTTTTTGTTTCGGAGGAACACAATTCTCAAGAAACAATAACCGTAAGTCAGCAGAGCCGGCACGCATGGGCTGAGTATTACGACCCGTTGATTGGCTGGCAGCCTTTTGACGTAACGCCCGGTCAGGGTACCTCTTTTCCAAAATCCGAGGTCGAAACAGAGTCTCAAACCAATGAAGCGACGGCAAAACCCACGACCGAGGAACCAACTACTGTTGCCGCGCAAACGGAAAGCTCAACAACTGCGGAAAGCCCGACTGATAATTCCGAAAAAGAAAAATCTGTTCTTTCCTCCAAGTCCCAAGTCAGCGGTATACCTCACCCTGTTGCGGTCGCGCTGATTACTGCGGCGGCAATGGCTTTGCTTATTATCGCGGTTATTTTGCGCCGCAGGATAACCAATAAGCTTCGCAGCGGCAGGATATTCGGCAGCGACATAAGCACGGGCGCGATTGAAGCCTACAGATATGCCCAAAAGCTTTCAAAGCACCTGCGCTCATATATACCGAAAGAGGTTGTATCGGCCGCCGAAAAAGCCAAATTCAGCCGAAGCGGCGCGGACAAAGAGGATTTAAAATTAATTGTAAGCTACTGCAAAGCCGCAATACGCTCCATAGAAGCAAACAGCAAAACCCTTAAGAAGCTGTACCTGAAATATGTAATATGCCTTTACTGAGGTAATATAATTTTTTAATCAGGGGTTAGCATAAAAACGCACGTCCGACGGACGTGCGTTTTTGAATAAGTCAGACCTTCGGTTCATATATATTGTTGAAACCAAACTGCAATATAACGGAGGTCATAAAATGAGCGAATATTTGCCCGAGGGAAAGCTGATAACAAGCAGGAAAAACCACGGGATTTTACAAAGCGAACAGCTTTTGCGTGAAGCTATGGAAAAAAACACTATACTTGAAGCGCGGGCAGCCGTATGTGATTCCGGACATAATCTGAGCGTAGAGCTCGGGTGCATGAAAGGACTTATTCCGCGCGAAATGGGCGCAATCGGCATACGGGACGGAAGCGTGCGCGACATTGCGGTGATTTCACGGGTTAACCGCCCTGTTTGTTTTACCGTCAGTGATATTGTTACCGACGAAAACGGCGACAAGCTTGCATTGCTTTCGCGCGAAAACGCGCAAAGGCTTTGTTACGAAAACTATATTTCAAAGCTGAAAAAAGGCGACGTCATTGACGCTGCGGTTACTCGCCTTGAAAGCTTCGGAGCGTTTGCGGACATTGGGTGCGGAATTGCCGCGCTGCTGCCGATTGACTCAATTTCTGTATCGCGAATTGAACATCCTCGTGAAAGATTTTACAACGGGATGAACATTAAAACGGTGGTAAAATCAATTGAAAACGGCAGAATAAGCTTAAGTCACAAGGAGCTTTTGGGTACATGGGAGGAAAATGCCGCAAAATTTTCCGCGGGAGAAACAGTTACGGGAATTGTCCGCAGCGTGGAAAACTACGGCGCTTTTATTGAGCTGTCTCCGAACTTGGCGGGACTTGCGGAAAACAAAGAAAACGTCCGCGCCGGTATGCAGGCAAGCGTGTACATAAAAAGCATAATTCCCGGCAAAATGAAAATCAAGCTGATTATAATTGACACATTTGAGTACAAATACAGTCCTAAACAACCCGAATATTACTTCAGCGGCAACCATATGAACAGATTTTTGTATTCGCCCGAAGGGTGCCGAAAACATGTGGAAACAGTATTTGAATGAAAACCTTAAATATGAGAGCTCTGTCCGCTTTATAGCCCTATACTCTGTTGACCGTGCACGCCGCGATGTGGTATACTTTAAACATAATATCATGTAAGGATGTGACAATATGGAAGCATTAGCGGTTATACTGAGCGCGGTTGCGGCGGTTTCCTCCGCAGTTTCGCTTATTATAATTCTTTTTAGGAAAAATAATGCAACTGAGACCGTTCAAGCCGTAAGGCAGGAGCTTGTGCCTGAAATACGGCAGGAAATCAGCGTTCAACAGAGTTCTCTGCGCGGCGAGCTAAACGCGCAAACCCAGGCAAGCATAAAGTATATGGGCGATATGCTGCTTGATAATCAGCGTGCGTACTCCGAATCACAGTCGGAAAGGTTGACTCGTCTTGAACAGAGGATGAACGACTATTCGATGACAAACGAGCAAAAGCTTGAAAACATCCGCGTTTCGATGAACAGGCAGCTTGAGCTTATGCGTGAGGAAAACACCTCAAAGCTTGAAGAAATGCGCAAGACTGTTGACGACAAACTGCAAAAAACGCTTGAGGAAAAGATGAACCGCAGCTTTTCGCTTGTTAACGAAAGGCTTGAGCAGGTTTACAAGGGCTTGGGCGAAATGCAAAGCCTTGCCGTCGGGGTAGGCGACCTGAAAAAAGTATTGTCAAATGTAAAGACACGCGGTATTTTGGGCGAAATTCAGCTTGGCAGCATCCTGCGCGAAATTTTGTCTCCCGAACAGTACGATGAAAACGTCGCAACCATAAAAGGTTCCAAAAACGTTGTTGAGTTTGCCGTCAGGCTTCCCGCCGAGGACAACGGATTTATTTATCTTCCGATTGACTCAAAGTTCCCCGGAGACACATATGCGGCGCTTCGCGACGCTGTTGACGAGGGTGATAAGGAAAAAATCGAGCTTTGTTCAAAGGCGCTTATTACTACAATCAAAAATGAAGCGAAAGATATTCGCGATAAATACATTTCTCCTCCCGACACAACTGAATTCGCAATTATGTTTTTGCCGTTTGAGGGCTTGTACAGCGAGGTTGTAAACCGCGGTCTTGTTGAAATTTTGCAGCGTGAATACAAGGTCAACATCGCGGGACCGAGCACAATGGCAGCTTTACTGAATTCGCTGCAAATGGGCTTTAAAACTCTTGCCGTTCAAAAGCGCAGCGCGGAGGTTTGGGATGTGCTGGCGTCCGTCAAGGCAGAGTTTGATAAGTTTAACGACGTTCTTCTTGCTACTCAAGCAAGGATTAATCAGGCTAACAACGAGCTTGACAAATTGGTTGGAGTAAGGACGCGGCAGATTCAGCGCAAGCTTAAGGATGTACAAACCAACACGACAGCGTTACCGGAATAAAGCTATATAAAAGATTGAGGTCGGCTCGATGAGCCGACCTCGTTTTATTGGCTCTATAATAAATGTTGGGGTAACAAATAGAGGCTACAAAGAATAAAGTGAAAAAAAGTAGAGCATATTTGCACCAAATCCGTTAAAATGGAATTGACGAGAAACCATGAACGGAGGAACAAATATGCTCTACACTTATTCTACAGAAGAACTCATCGGATTGCAAGACTTAATTATCGGAAAAATCGAATCAAACGAAAAAGAAATCCATATCTATGGCAAGCTCACTCGGAAGGCGCATTGTTGTCCTAACTGCTCAGCTAAAACAGATAAGATACACGATTACCGGGAACAAATAATTAAAGATATCCCTGTCTACGGCAAAGCGGCATATATTCATCTGCAAAAGCGGCGTTATCGTTGCCAATGCGGGAAACGCTTTTATGAGAAGAATATCTTTTTGCCTCGTTACCATAGGAGAACTAACCGTTTGTCGGCATATATTATTGATCGGTTGAGGAATATAGTAACCTTTACAGACGTCGGTAAAGAGGTAAATCTTTCAACCACAACAATTATGAGGACTTTCGATCTTGTATCATATGGACTACGAGATCTGCCATCTGTCATTTCTATTGATGAATTCAAAGGCAACACAAACAAAGAAAAGTACCAATGCATCATTACCGATCCGGTTAACAAGGTGGTACTGGACATCCTGCCAAAACGCTATGAAAGCTACTTGACAACATACTTTTTGAGATTTAAGAAGTCTGAGAGAGATAAAGTCACTTCCTTCGTCAGCGATATGTGGAAACCTTATGCATCGTTGGCTTCCAAGCTGTTTAAGAAAGCTGATCAGATCGTTGACAAATACCATTGGATCAGACAGGTGTTCTGGGCTTTCGACGGTGTCAGAAAAGAAGTTCAGAAAAAGCTTAGCAAACGATACCGTATTTATTTCAAACACTCCAGAAAGCTCCTTTTCAAGCGTTTTAACGATCTAACTGATGAACAGAAACAACAAGTAAACATTATGCTATACACTTCGCCATCTCTTTCTACCGCTCATTTCTACAAAGAAGAATTTCTGAAAATCCTTGATTGTACTGACAGGGACTCTGCCAAGGCAGCTCTATCTGACTGGATCAATTCGGCTTACGACTGCGGTATTGAAAGATTTAAAAAATGCGCTCAAACTATGATCAACTGGATAACAGGCATACTAAATTCTTTTTCTTCTCCCATCACCAACGGGTTTACCGAGGGCTGTAACAACAAGATCAAAGTACTTAAAAGAATCGCTTACGGCTACCAGAATTTTCGTAGATTCCGAAACCGTATCCTTCATATCTTTTCTTACCAATTCTCTATTAACGCTAAACAAGCGACAGCTTCTTAGCCATCGCTTGTTCTGTTCTCTTATTCTGTTTTATATTCGGGTTTACCCCAACTATTGACAGAGAGC
>DOUO01000132.1 GCA_003520555.1 Oscillospiraceae bacterium | reverse complement strand
TGAGGAAGTCCTCGTCGGTGGTGTTTGCCTCTTCGTCGCCCTGAGCCAAAAGCTCCTCCTGAGCCTTGAAGCGTTCGCGCTGGTCGACGGGATCGTTGAGCTCGGAATAAGCGTTTGCCATTTCCCAACCGTTCATGAAGAACTCAAAACGCTCGACGTAGTTGGGATCCTCGGGCTTTTTCTTGGTGAGCGGAGAGATTTCAATGGGATGATCCATTACAAAGGTGGGCTGAATCATGTGCTCCTCGGCAAATTCCTCGAAGAAAAGGCTGAGGATATCGCCCTTCTTGTGTCTGTCCTCAAACTCAACGTGGTGCTCCTTGGCAATCGCCTTGGCTTCCTCGTCGGTTTTGATTTCGTTGAAGTCAACGCCTGAATATTTTTTTACGGCGTCAATCATTGTAATGCGCTCGAACGGCTTGCCGAGATCCATTTCGATGCCGTTGTAATTGATTACGGTTGTGCCGAGCACCTCCTGCGCAACATGGCGGTAGAGGTTTTCGGTAAGATCCATCATGCCGTTGTAGTCGGTGTAAGCCTGGTAAAGCTCCATGAGAGTGAATTCGGGGTTGTGGCGGGTGTCAACGCCTTCGTTGCGGAAAACCCTGCCGATTTCATAAACGCGCTCCAGACCGCCTACAATTAATCTTTTGAGATAAAGCTCAAGGGATATTCTGAGCTTTAAGTCCTCGTTGAGAGCGTTAAAATGAGTGATAAACGGGCGAGCCGCGGCTCCGCCCGCGTTTGCGACCAGCATAGGAGTTTCAACCTCCATGAAGCCCTGACCGTCAAGATAGCGGCGGATGCTGCTGATGATTTGCGAGCGCTTTATAAAGGTGTCCTTTACCTCGGGGTTCATGATGAGGTCGACGTAACGCTGACGGTAACGAAGGTCTGTGTTGGTAAGACCATGGTATTTTTCGGGAAGCGGCTTCAAAGACTTTGAAAGCAGGCGCACGGATGTGGCGTGAATTGAAACCTCGCCCATTTTTGTCTTGAACACAAAGCCCGTTACTTCCGCGATATCACCGATGTCCCACTTTTTAAGGAAACCGTATTCTTCCTCGCCCAAGTCGTCAAACTTGGCGAAAATCTGAATTTTGCCTGTTTTATCGTGCAAATCAAGGAAGCTTACCTTGCCCTTGCCGCGCTTTGACATAATTCTGCCGGCAACGCAAACGGTTTTGTTTTCGTATTCCTCAAAATTATTTTGTATTGTTTCGGTGTAGGTGTCCCTTGCGCTGGTGGTAATTACAAAGGGGTCCCTGCCGGCTTGCTTCAAAGCTTCAAGCTTGTCATAGCGAACCTGAATTACGTCGCCGGTGTTTGCCTGCTGTGGCTTATTACCCATTTTTTATGTCCCTTCCTTACTTTCCGATTTCAATTATCTTTAATCCGATAACGCCGCCGGGGGTTTCAACCTCAACAACGTCGCCCACGCTTTTTTCCATGAGCGCTCTGCCGATGGGCGATTCGTCCGAAATTTTGCCTTCCTTGGGGTTGGCTTCGTTTGAGCCCGAACCAACGATTTTATACTTCATCTGCTTGCCGGTGTTAAGCATTTCAATTGTTACAACCGAGGTAAGGTGAACGTGCTCGTTGTTGGTGTTGCTTTCGTCAATGATAACGGCTGTTTTAAGGATAGCCTCAATTGTGGTGATTCGGGCTTCCATAATAGCCTGTTCGTTTTTGGCGTCGTCATATTCGCTGTTTTCCGAAAGGTCGCCGTATGAACGCGCAACCTTGATTTTTTCGGCAATTTCCTTACGCTTGACGTTGTGTAAAAACTCAAGCTCCTCCTCAAGATTTTTAAGACCTTCCGCCGTGAGCATGGTTGGTTTTGCTGCCATTTATATCATCCTTTCATTTTACGTCTTTAAAAAAGTTACATACTAAGTTATTATATTATTTTTTGCATTGATTGTCAAGTAAGTTTGCAAGATAGGATGATAAACTTTCAATTGTTCGGATTTTGCCGCCTCCGGCTATTTCCCGCGGTACCATGCTGCCGAGCTCATACTGCGTGGCGAGGGTGTACAGCGCCGAGCAAAAATATACGCTGTCAAGGTCGTCGGGCTTGATTGAGTCAAAGCCGGAGGGCACGTTTATTTTATAATCAAAATAGCTGTTCGGATTTTTGGCGTCGTCCTTGTCTATGCACAAAACAAGGCTTTTTTCATCGGGCAAAATCTGACCGTAATTCTTTTCGGGAATTATAATGAGGTCGCGCGACGCAAGCGTGCCGGGATTTTGAGTCACCTCGGCGGTCGCCCCGATTTCGCACAGCGCCTCGTCAAGCGCTTCTCGGTAGGCGGCGGTGTTGTTTGTATAAACGGTGACGTCCGAGCAGTATTTAAGCGCGGACAAAAAGAATTCGACGCAGCCGCCGCGCGCGTCCGCAATGCCCAAGCGCAGTCTTTCGCTGTTTTTCAGCGATTTAATTATCGCAAGCGCGGCGTTGGTGCAAAGCCGTGTTTTGAAGCTTGTCGAATAAAACCGCCTGTAGCCGCTGTGGTGAGGAAACACAAGCTTGTCTGAGCACAGCAGCTTTGAACGCTGCGAGCCGATTACCCTGTCGGTTTTGTCAAGCCTGACCTGTCCGCTGTAGCTTATGTAGATGATATGCCGCAGGGTAACTCCGCGCGCCCTGCGGACGTCGATTTGGATTTTGTCGCGTTTCAGCCGCCGCGCGGCTGCGCGTATTCCCGAAGGACGTTCGGGTAATTTTACACTTAATGCCGTTAACATAAAAAACCTCCGCATTATTCCGGATTTCTAATACTAATTTCTGATAGAAAGT
>DOUO01000074.1:1655-6324 GCA_003520555.1 Oscillospiraceae bacterium | reverse complement strand
TAGCCCGCGGCGATGAGTCCCTTGTAAAGAGCCTCCTCGAGGTTGCCGGCAATGCCCAAAACCTCGCCGGTGGACTTCATTTCGGGGCCTAAGTGGTTGTCAACATTGATGAGCTTTTCAAAGCTGAACACGGGAACCTTTACGGCAATGTAGGGGCTCTTTCTGTAAAGGCCTGTGCCGTAGCCCATTTCGCTGAGCTTTTCACCGAGCATCGCGCGTGTGGCAAGGTCAACCATGGGAACGCCCGTTACCTTGCTGATGTACGGAATTGTACGCGATGAACGCGGATTTACCTCGATTACATAAAGCTCGTTGTTATAAATCAGGTACTGAATATTTACAAGTCCCTTTGTTTTCAGCTCGATTGCAAGGTTGCGCGAGCTTTCAACAATAATCTGAGTCATTTCGTCGCTGATGTTCCACGCGGGATATACCGCGATGGAGTCGCCCGAGTGAACGCCGGCGCGTTCGATGTGCTCCATGATGCCGGGAATGAGGATATCCTCGCCGTCGCAGATTGCGTCAACCTCGATTTCGGTACCCTGAAGGTACTTGTCTATAAGAATCGGGTTTTCAATATTCTGCGCAAGGATAATTGCCATGTATTCCTTAACGTCAGCTTCGTTGAACGCGATAATCATATTTTGACCGCCGAGCACGTAGGACGGACGGAGCAGAACCGGATAGCCGATTGTTTCCGCGACCTGCAGGGCTTCCTCGGTTGTCATTACGGTAACGCCGCGCGGACGCTTGATGTGATACTTTTCAAGGAGCTCGTCAAAGCGTTCTCTGTCCTCAGCCATGTCGATTGCGTCGTATGATGTGCCGAGAATATTAACTCCGCTTTCGGAGAGGAATTTTGTGAGCTTGATGGCTGTTTGTCCGCCGAACGCCACAACCACGCCGAAGGGATTTTCGGTCTTGATTATACCCATTACGTCCTCGGCCGTGAGCGGCTCAAAATAGAGTCTGTCGGAGGTGTCGAAGTCCGTGGATACGGTTTCGGGGTTATTATTTACGATAACAACGTCGTAACCCGCCTTTTTGAGCGCCCATACGCAGTGAACCGAAGCGTAGTCAAACTCAATGCCCTGACCTATGCGGATGGGGCCTGAGCCGAATACGATAATAGTCTTTTTGTCGCTGTTTTTATTTTTGATGAACTGAGCGGCTTCGTTTTCCTTGTCATAGGTTGAGTAGAAGTATGGGGTCTGAGCCTCAAATTCGGCCGCGCAGGTGTCAACCATCTTATATACGGGGAACAGCGGATTTTTTATTTTCTGACCGCTGAACTCCTCGATTGTCTTGTCAAGAAAACCTGTCTTTTTGGCTTTTTCGTAAAGCTCGTCGGTAAGCTCGCCGTTCTTAAGCTCCTCGCTCACCGCGATGATATTCTTAAGCTTTTCAAGGAACCATTCGTCAATCATGGTGATTTCGTGAATTTGCTCAACGCTTACTCCGCGCTTTAACGCTTCGTAAACGCAGAAAATTCTTCTGTCGTCGCAGGTGCCGAGCTGGTGAACTACCGAGGCGTTTGACATCTCCGAAAAATATTTGTCGTCAAGAGTGTTGTGTGAAATTTCAGCTCCGCGCACCGCCTTCATTATTGCCTGCTCAAAGGTGGGAGCGATTGCCATAACCTCGCCGGTCGCCTTCATCTGCGTGCCGAGGTCGCGCTTTGCGTATACGAATTTATCAAACGGCCATTTGGGGAATTTTACTACAACATAGTCGATAGACGGCTCAAAGCACGCGTAGGTGGTGCCTGTTACGGCGTTTTTGATTTCGCCGAGGGTGTAACCTATCGCGATTTTTGCCGCAACCTTTGCAATCGGGTAGCCCGTTGCCTTTGAAGCCAGCGCCGAAGAACGCGACACACGGGGGTTAACCTCAATAACCGCGTACTCAAAGCTTTCGGGGTCAAGCGCGAACTGGCAGTTGCAGCCGCCCTCTACCTTAAGCGCGTTTACGATGCTGAGCGCGGCGGTGCGGAGCATTTGATACTCCTTGTCAGCCAGCGTAACGGCGGGCGCGATTACGATTGAGTCGCCGGTGTGAACGCCTACGGGGTCCATGTTTTCCATTGAGCAGATGGTGATTACGTTGCCGGAGCTGTCGCGCATAACCTCAAACTCAATTTCCTTCCAGCCGGAAATGCACTTTTCAACCAATACCTGAGTAATCGGCGAAAGCTCAAGACCGTTGGAGGTGATTTCGCGAAGCTCCTCTTCGTCTTTTACAATGCCGCCGCCTGTGCCGCCGAGCGTAAACGCCGGACGGATGATTACGGGGTAGCCGATTTCCTCGGCAAACTGAACGGCGGTTTCAACGTCGTTTACTACCTTTGAAGGAATGACCGGCTGGTTGATTTCAAGCATAGTGTCCTTGAACATCTGACGGTCCTCGGCCTTATCAATGGTTTCGGGATTTGCGCCCAAAAGCTGAACGCCGTATTTATCGAGGAAGCCTTCCTTCGCGAGCTGCATTGAAAGGGTAAGGCCTGTTTGGCCGCCCAGTGTGGACAGCAGGCTGTCGGGGCGTTCCCTTTTTATGATTCGCTTAACGGTTTCAAGCGTAAGGGGCTCGATGTATATTTTATCCGCCATAGCGTTGTCTGTCATGATTGTAGCGGGGTTTGAGTTTACCAAAATAACCTCAAGTCCCTCTTCCTTTAAGGCGCGGCACGCCTGAGTGCCTGCGTAGTCAAACTCGGCGGCCTGTCCGATGACGATAGGACCGGAGCCGATTACCATTACTCTTTTTATATCCTTTTTCAGTGGCATATTATCATCCTTATCTTAATTATATAGGAACATCAGAGCCAAACTCTGCTTAAATGAGCGTAATATTGAAAAACCGGACTGTTTACGCCTTGTTTTCCTTCATCATGCTTATGAAGCGGTCAAACAGGTAAGCGGTGTCCTGCGGACCGCCGCAGGCTTCGGGATGGAACTGTACCGAAAACGCCGGCATATTGCTGTAGTCCACACCTTCGCAGGTGCCGTCGTTGCCGTTTACGAAGCTTGTCCGCGCAAAGCTCGGAAGGGTGTCGCTTACAACGGCGTAGCCGTGGTTTTGCGAGGTGATGTAAATCTTGCCTGTAGCAAGCTCCTTTACGGGCTGGTTGGCGCCTCTGTGACCGTAATGAAGCTTGGTGGTTTTTGCTCCCTGCGAAAGCGCCATAAGCTGATGTCCCAGGCAAATGCCGAACATGGGGATTTTCTTTTCCGCAAGAATCGCGAGCTGTTCAATAACCGCAACGTTCTTTCCGGGGTCTCCGGGGCCGTTTGAAAGCATAACGCCGTCGGGGTTCATCGCAAGGATTTCATCCGCCGTGGTGTGCGCGGGCACTACCGTAACCTCGCATCCGCGGTTCAAAAGCTCGCGTTCGATATTATGCTTCGCGCCGAAGTCCATAAGCACAACCTTGAGCTGCGGATTTTCGGGTTTGAAATCTTCGCAATGCTGAACCGTGGTTTTTTCAACCGCATCCGTTATTACATATTTCTTAAGCTCTTCCAAATCCGCTTCCGTAACCTCGGGAGTGTACTGGATTTTGCAGTTCATTACGCCGAATTCACGCACAATGCGCGTCAGCGCGCGTGTGTCAATTCCGCAGACGCCGGGGATTCCGGAGTCTTTTAAAAAGGTGTCAAGATTACCCTCACTGCGGAAGTTAGAGGGTACTTGGCACCATTCTCTGACAATATAACCCTTGAGGGCAGGTGAGCTGCTCTCGAAATCAGCGGGAATTACCCCATAGTTACCGATTAAAGGAAATGTTTGAATAACCACCTGACCGAAATAGCTGGGGTCGGTGAGTGTTTCAAGATAGCCTGTCATCGCCGTAGTGAAAACAAGCTCTCCCGTGGTTTCTTTTTCGGCACCGAATGCCTTGCCCTGAAAAACCGTTCCGTTTTCAAGAACTAAGTATGCGTCACGACTCATAAAAACATCCTTTCGTTAAAATTGCGAATATAAGTAAATAGCATAAACTATATAATAAACTAATTTTCGTAGGTCTGAATTACCTGCTTGGCAACGTTGAGCCTGCTTGTACGCAGATCCATTGCCTGTTTTTCAAGATAGCGGTGCGCCTGTTCTTCGCTCATGCCCAGGCACGTAACAAGCAAAAGCTTGGCGCGGTCAATGATTTTAATATCCTCTACCATGCCCTTCAGCCGTTTGTTTTCCTGCTCAACGCGCATAATTCTTGTGCGAAAGCAATCGGTAAATTGCAGATAATGGTGAAACAAATGCTTGTTTATCGGCTTTGATATCACCAAAACGCCGTGCGGAGTCAAAAGGTCGTTTACCTCGTCGGCGCTTTTCTGCCCGACAATAATGACAACCGACGAACGCGTGGCTTCGGCAAAATAACGCGAAAGCTCAATTCCGTTCTCGTCAACAAGCGGAGCGTTTATACAAATCAGGTCAAATTCGCTGTTTTCAGACGCTTCCTTTGCGCTGTAGGCGGCGTAATACACATCTATTATGTCGTAGCCCTCTGCCTTTAACAGCTTAGCAAGCGAAGAAGCGCTTTGTCCGGAACGTGAAACAAGCAATGCCTTTTTCAAGCCTTCACCTCCGCACATCTTTCTTCAACATATTATTTTACAAGATTTCCGTCAAAAAATTTTTACGTAAAGGAATTATAGAAAGATTTTTG
>DOUO01000074.1:676-1509 GCA_003520555.1 Oscillospiraceae bacterium | reverse complement strand
GTTTACAGAATTTTGCAAAAGCAGGGCTCGGATAAAAACCGAACCCTGTTTTTTGTTATTATACGCCGAAAAGCAAATCGTAGTATGAAGGATAAGGCCAGAAGTCGGAGGCTGTTTCGGTTTCCATGGAATCGCCTACAGCGCGAAGCTCCTGCATTTTAGCAAACACTACCTCGCGGAAATATTTTGCGTATTCAAGCTCGTCATGGTTGTGCTCGCTTGCGCCCATTACCGCTTCTTCAAGCTCGCTTGTTTTGTTTACAAAGCATACAAGCTTATTTGAAAGGCTCATTACGAGATTTTCCTCAACAGATGTGGGAATGTCCGCGGAAAGCGCCTTTTTGGCAAGCGCCGCGTCGGTCATCTGACGAACGAAGGCGGTGACGGCGGGAGTGATTTTCTTTTTTGCCATGTCAATCATTGTAAGCGCTTCTATATTAATCTGCTTGCAGTAGGTTTCAAGCTCAATTTCGTATCTTGCGCGGTATTCAGCCTGAGTAACGATTTTGTTCTTTACAAAAAGCTCAACGTTCTTTCTGTCAAGGAAATGGCTGAACGCTTCGGGCATGGATTTCAGGTTGAGCAGGCCTCTTCTTTTTGCCTCCTCTACCCATTCGTCGGTGTAGTTGTCGCCGTTGAAGATAATTCTCTTGTGTTCGGAAAGAACGTTCTTGACAAGGGATTTTACCGCCTTGTCAATGTTTTCCTCTTCGTCCTTAAGCTCAACGTAGAACTGGCTTAATTCTTCGGCTACCATTGTGTTGAGCATATAATTCGGACAGCCGATGTTAAGAGCCGAGCCGAGCGCGCGGAACTCAAACTTGTTGCCGGTG
>DOUO01000074.1:251-618 GCA_003520555.1 Oscillospiraceae bacterium | reverse complement strand
AAGGCAAAGGGCGAGGTGCGGTTTCTGTCGGAGGTGTCCTTTTTGAAGTCGGCAAGTACGTCTACGCCTGTCTGCATTCTTTCCTTGCCGTGGCTTACGTATTCCTCGCCGTTGATGATTGAGTCAACCATTTCGCCCAAATCGTCGCCGAGGTACATTGATATAATTGCCGGAGGAGCTTCGTGAGCTCCGAGACGGTGGTCGTTGCCCGCGGAAGCGACCGTAGCGCGGAGAAGATCCTGATATTCGTCAACCGCCTTGACAACAGCCGCGAGAAACAGCTGGAACACAAGGTTTTTTTCGGGATGTTTGCCGGGGCTTAAAAGGTTTTCGCCCGTATTTGTGGAAAGCGACCAGTTGTTGTGCT
>DOUO01000074.1:0-138 GCA_003520555.1 Oscillospiraceae bacterium | reverse complement strand
CAAGACCGTGCTTTTCCGCGGTCTTTTTCATGATTTCCATTGTAAGCTCGTTGTGGTCGTTGGCTATGTTTGAGGTTGTGAAAATAGGCGCAAGCTCATGCTGCGAGGGGGCAACTTCGTTGTGCTTGGTCTTTGCGA
>DOUO01000103.1 GCA_003520555.1 Oscillospiraceae bacterium | reverse complement strand
AACGCAATTGTTTTCTACTACGGTTCCATAATGCGTGTTTACGGAGGTTTATCAAGAGATGACCTGTATAATCAGCTTGTAAAAATTCTTCACCACGAAGTCAGGCATCATAACGAATATCTTGCCGGTGTTGATGATTTGGGCGATTGGGATAAGGAACAAATCAGAAAATATCTGGAAAATCAATAGACTTAACACGGCTTTGACCGCGAATGCGGTTAAGGCCGTGTTTTATGTATATTTCTGTTTTATGTGTATTCCGAATTTACACATTTTCTGTGTCGTCAAAATACACTAAATTGAGTGTTAATTTTCTACGGAAAAACAGTCTGTGTAAACAATAAATTTCTTTATAAGAATTAAATTTCGGTGTGTTTTGTGTTAAAATAATATAATAAATATGCTATCAGGAGGCAGTATTTTGCTTTTAAAAAAATTTCTGACAGGAGTATTAACTATAGCTATGTTTACTGGTACAGTTTCAACGGATTTACAGGTTGTCGGCGCGGCTGATTATAAGGCGTATGTTGCCGAGCTTGATAAATCAGCGTATGACGGCGACGATTTAGGCGCGAATTATTCACAAGATTCAACAACGTTCAAGGTATGGTCTCCGAAAGCGGATGATATAAGCCTTGATATTTATGACGACGGTTCAAACGGAAACTCAATTAAGACCAAAAAGATGACGCTTGACCGTTCAACAGGCGTTTGGGAAGCAACAATCCCCGGCAACCTTGCCGGTAAATATTACACCTATACTGTTACCCACGGAAAAAGCGTTAAGCAAACCGGTGACGTTTACGCGCGCGGATGCGGCGTTAACGGTAAAAGAAGTATGGTTGTGGATTTAGAGCAAACCAATCCCAAAAACTGGGAAAACGACAAGCATGTTTTTGTAGCTCAGCAGACCAACGCAAGCGTTTGGGAAATTTCCGTAGCCGATTTTTCTTCTTCTCAGTCAAGCGGAGTTTCAACGCAAAACAAGGGAAAATTTACCGCTTTTACCGAAAAGAACACAACGGTTGACGGTATTCAGGGCGGAACTCCGACCTGCGTTGATTATCTTAAAAAGCTCGGCGTAAAATACGTTCAAATTATGCCTATGTATGATTTCGGTTCTGTTGATGAAAGCAAGGACATAATGAAGCAGTATAACTGGGGTTACGACCCGGTTAACTACAATGTCCCCGAGGGAAGCTACTCAACAAATCCCAAGGACGGAAAAGTTCGCATTAACGAATGTAAGCAAATGGTTCAGGCGCTTCATAACGCCGGTATCGGTGTAATAATGGATGTTGTTTATAATCACACCTTTTCAACCGATTCATGGTTCCAGTACACCGTTCCGAACTACTATTACCGCATGAATTCCGACGGATCCTTTTCAAACGGCTCAGGCTGCGGAAACGACACCGCTTCGGAGCATCTGATGTTCAGAAAATATATGATTGATTCCGTAACCTACTGGGCTCGGGAATACCACATTGACGGCTTCCGTTTTGACCTTATGGGGCTTCACGATGTTGAAACCATGAACCAAATCAGGTCGGCTCTTGACAACCTTTACGCGGACGGAAGCGGAAAGCGCATACTTATGTACGGTGAGGCCTGGAATTTGCAGACCAATTGCGACGAGGGAACCGTGCTTGCCAATCAGCAAAACCTTAATTTACTTGACAACCGCATCGGCGCGTTTAACGACACAATCCGCGACGCAATTAAAGGAAGTGTTTTCGGAAATGAACCCGGCTTTATTCAAACCGGAAAAAGCCGTTCCGCAATTAAAAAGGGTTTTCTCGGAATGTGTGTTTCAGGCTGGGCAAACGCTCCTACACAATGCATTAACTACGCTTCATGCCATGATAACGAAGCGCTGTATGATAAGCTTGTCGATTCGGTGCTTGATAACAAGGAATATCGCAAGCGAAACGATAATCTTGTATCAATGAACAAGCTTTCCGCGGCAATTGTTTTCACTTCACAAGGCGTTCCGTTTATTCTCGGCGGTGAAGAATTCGCGCGCAGCAAGGACGGCGACGAAAACTCATACGCCTCCAGCCGCGAAGAAAACCAACTTGACTGGAACAATCTTAATGAATACAGCGATTTAACCGAGTATTACCGCGGTTTAATGAAAATTCGTGAAAGCTTTGCGGCGTTCTCGGATCCGACTTCGATGACCGCCAACAACATTTCATCTCTCGATAATCTTCCAGCCGGCGTTTCCGCGTTCATAATAAACAATACAGAAATGAACAAGTGGAGCAAGGTGTGCGCGGTGTTTAACGGTTCGGACAGCGAACAGAATATCACTGTTGATGGAGAATGGATTAAAATCGCGGATGAAACCACCGCCGGACTTCGCAATCTCGGCGTATGCTCAGGCAGCGTTAAGGTTCCCGCTCATTCCGCGGCTATTCTTGCGGACAAGTCAAGCTACGAAACCGCAGGTATTGAGGATTACGAAGGCGCTGTTGTAATTAATTATTACAACGATAAAACCAAGGAGAAAATTAAAACACAGGTTGTAAGCGACCAGGTAGGAGCAAGCTACGATATTTCGCGGATAGTTCAGAATCTGGATTATGATTTGAAGTCGTCAAACGGTGCTCTCACCGGTGAATTTACGCCCGAGGTTAAATATGCCGATGTTTACGTTGAGGAATACAGCGGCAAAACAGCTACCATTACAATAAAGTTCCTTGACGAAAGTACAGATAAAGAAGTCGTTGACGACTTTGTAATAAGAAATCGTGAGGGCAGAAAATATTTTACTCCCGAAATACCTTCTGTTGAGGGATATCGCTTAATGCTTGACAAGCTTCCGTCAAACGGTGCCGGTTTGGTTCCCGGAAATGACGTAACAGTAAATTATTATTATAAGAAGCTTGATAAAAAAGAAAAGGAAACTTGCCGTGTTAACTTCATTTATATGTCGGATCAGGGAAAAATCCTCGACAAGAAAACCCTGACGGGCAAGGAAGGCGAGGAATACTCGGCACAGCAAAACGAGTATGAGGATATGAACCTTATTGAAGTTCCCAACAATACAATCGGAACTTTCAAAAAAGGTGAAATAAACCTGCTTTTCCGCTATTCTACTCAGCCCGACCCGTTTTCCGAGATGTTGGTTTATGTAATTATCGGCGTCGGCGTAGTATTTACGCTCTGCGTAGTTTCCGTGGTTTATTCACGAATAAAGCGCAAAAAGAAACTCAGAGCAGGTATGGATATATCATCCGATATTAAATCGGAAACGGATTATAAGTAAGAAACCGCTGATTTCAGCGGATAAACAGCGGCTTTGCCGCCATATCATAAGGAGGACTTTTATGAGAAGCACAAAGAAAATACTTGCTTCTGTACTTGCCGTTTGCATGCTTGCTTCCACAAGCGTTGTAACAGGTTTCGCGGCTTCTTCTTCGGATAATACCGGAGCGGTAGTTAATAACTACGCTTTGGCAGCACGCGAGCTCGGTACAAAATACGGCTATGAAGGAGACGATTTAGGCGCGGTTTATTCACCTGAAAAAACCGTATTTAAGCTTTGGTCGCCAACCGCTACGGAAGTAACACTCAACCGTTACGCAACAGGATCGGATTCCGAAAAAGGCGCGGCTGATCTCGGCAAAATCCAAATGGAAAAGCTGATGAACGGCAATGAATGGACGGGCGTGTGGACTGCTACTGTTAAAGGCGATATAGTTAACACCTATTACACCTACACCGTCACCGCAAACGCTCCCTACGGCAGCGTTAAGCAGACTGCCGAAACACAGGATATTTATTCTGTTGCGACCGGTGTAAACGGCAAGCGTTCAATGGTTTGCGACCTTTCAAAGACCAACCCGAAGGACTGGAATAAGGATAAGCACGTTTTGCTTGATAAGCAGACCGATTCTCAGGTTTGGGAAATCCATGTAAAGGATTTCTCTTATGACAAGAGCTCGGGCGTCAGCGATAAAAACCGCGGAAAGTACCTTGCGTTTACCGAAACAGGCACTACTCTCAACGGCGAAGGTAATATGTCAACCTGTATTGATTATTTGAAGCAGCTTGGTATTACCACCGTTCAAATCAATCCCTTCTATGACTTCCAGTCGGTGAATGAGGCCGGTTCCGACGACCAGTTTAACTGGGGCTACGATCCTCAAAACTATAATGTTCCCGAAGGCTCATATTCTTCAAATCCCTATGACGGAAACGTAAGAGTAGAAGAGTGTAAGGCTATGATAAAGGCTTTGCATGACGCGGGAATTTCGGTAGTTATGGACGTTGTTTATAACCACACCTATTCATGTGACAAGGACGATTCCTGCTTCCAGGCTTCCGTTCCTTTCTACTATCATCGTGTTAAGCCGGACGGTACCTTCTCAAACGGTTCCGGCTGCGGAAATGAGGTTTCATCCGACTTCTTAATGACCAGAAAATACATCATTGACTCATGTATGTACTGGATTAACGAATATCATATTGACGGCTTCCGTTTTGACCTTATGGGACTTATCGACACCGAAACCATGAATCTTCTCCGTGATGAAATGGACAAGGTTGACCCGCGCCTCACAATTTGGGGCGAAGGCTGGACAGGCGGCACCTCGGTATACGAAAAAACAACCTGCACGGGCGCTGCGTTCTATCCTGCAATCCAGAAGAACGCTTCAAAGCTCAGCGAAAGAGTTGCGTTCTTTAACGATAAAATCCGCGATGGTATAAAGGGCAGCGTTTTTGATATCAAAGAAAAGGGCTTTATCGCAGGTAACGCCTCAAACGCAAAGAACGTGGGCTCGGGCTTCCTCGCTAACACAACAATCAACAACGGTTGGAAAGCTTTGTCGCCCGCACAGACAGTAAGCTACGCGGCTTGCCACGATAACGCTACGCTTTACGACCAGATTACAGCTTCATTTACAGGTGAAGAATACGGTAAGCGCAACGAAAGCGGAGTACAGCTCAGCAAGATGGCGTCAGCTATACTGAACACTTCTCAGGGCGCTACATTCTACCTTGCCGGCGATGAAATGGCGCGTACAAAATACGGCGACACAAACTCTTATAAATCTTCACCCGAAATCAATAAGATTGACTGGAACAATATTTCAAAGTACGCTGATTTGGTATCTTATTATCAGGGTATGATTAAGATTAAGCAAAGCTTTACTCCGTTCAATACCGCTACGAACGATTACGCAAGCGCGTTTAACTTCTTCGGAAAAAATCTTTCCGGTATGGCTAACTCCTTTACATATGTTGTAACAAACAATGTTGAAGGCGAATGGAACAAGGTTGCTGTTATGCACAACGGCGGCGGTATTGAAGCAAAAATTACCCTCGGCGATACATCAGTCAGCGAATGGGTAGTTGTTGCGGATAAAGACCGTGCCGGTCTCAGCAAAATTACTACCGTTAAGGGCTCAAAGTTTACAGTTCCCGCCAATAGCTCAATTGTCGCTGTTGATAAGGAAAGCTTTGAAAAAGCCGCTCTCAAAGATAACCGCGGCAAGGTAACGGTTAATTTTGTTTCAGGAAACGGAACCAAGCTTGCCGAACCCATAGTTATTCAGGGTGAAATCGGCAAGGGTTATCAGGTTTCACCTTGTATAGAAATTGAAAACACTTATGTAATAGATAGGGTAATAGGCAGTGAAACAGGTGTTTACTCCGATACTCCTCAGGAAGTAACATATGTTTATAAAAACTATGTTCCCGAAAGCATTGAAAAATACGGCGATGTTAACGGCGACGGCATAACAAATATCAGAGATGTTACGGCACTTCAGAAACTTCTTGCAAGCGGCGCCGCGATTGACAATAAGTTTGATTTTAACTACGACGGCAGGGTTGATGTAAGAGACGCTTCAATGCTTCAAAAATACCTTGGCGGCTACGGCGTAGGTAAGGGCACCGTTGAGGTTAACTATTATTATAATGACGCTCAGGGAAATCAGAAGAATCTTACACCTTCCGTTACTTTTACAGGCAGAGTCGGCGAGGATTTCAAGACAGATGAATATAAAGTAATCGGTTATGACCTTGACAAATCCAAGCTGCCGGAAATCACCGAAGGTAAGTTCCAATACGGCAGCAAGATAGTTGTAAATTATTATTATGCTGCCGGAAGTCTTGATGTTAAGCTTCATTTAAAGCACACAAGCGAAGAGTGGGCTCCGTGGCTCTGGGTATGGGGCGCAGACCTTGAAGGCAAAGATAAGGGTAACTATTCCGGAGGCACATGGCCGGGCAAAGCCGCAACAATGAACGCCGATACAGGTTGGTATGATTATAACTTTACCTACAACGGCGCAGGTTCATACAACGTAATTGTTTCCAACAACAAAGCAACACAGACAAAGGATTACAAATATTACGTTGAAAACGAAATGTGGATTATCATTGATGATTCCAAGCTCGATACAGGCGATTACCTTACTTTCTATACTGAAAATCCCGAGGTTAATCCCAACGCTCCGATTGCAAAAACACTTTCTTACTAATTAACATTTGGTATAGGGGAGAGCATACGCTCTCCTCTGTATTTTTATGCAAAAAAGGCAGCCGGATTATCCGGCTGCCTGCGTTTATTTTATATTCTT
>DOUO01000169.1 GCA_003520555.1 Oscillospiraceae bacterium | reverse complement strand
GGTCCGAAGTCGGTCATACAGCCGATTCCGAGGAAGATAAGCGGCGGATAAATACCGAGCTTAACGCCCTGATACAGGTAGTAAAGCAAACCGCCGTAGGTTGGGTTTTCATAATAAGTAACTCCGCCGATAACCCGTTGCGCGTGCCCGGCAAGCTCAACGTGTTGGGCGGCGCATTGTTCGGCGGTTAAAAGCTGAACCGAGGGCGGATTCATAATTGCGGGATAAAGGTTTACAAGCAGCATGCCGAAGGCTATAGGCAGAAGCAAAAGCGGTTCGTACTGCTTTTTGATTGCGAGGTAAAGCAAAACTATTGAAACCGCAATCATAACATAGTTTTGCCAGTTGAGGGTGAGTAAGCCCGATTCCTCAAAAATACCGGTTATGGCTTTTAAAAAGCCGTCAATTATTTCCATTAAAACGTTCCTTTCTTAAAACGGGCGTGTATTGTCAAGTATACCTGCGTCAGCCCACGCGGAACGTCCGCCCGATTTCCTGATTGATTTGATTTTTGCCTTGCCTTTTGAGCCGTACACGGCGTCAACCGCCGCCGCGATTACGGCAATCACTTCTCCGTCAATTTCGTCGCCGGCTTCCAAATTAACGGGAGCGGATTTAGCGCTGATGACAGGAGGCTTTTTCAGAGAATCGCCCGGCTGAGCGACCTTCTCCTTTTTATGTTTTTGAACATTGTTTCTGTCCTGAACCTTTGTTACGATTGTGCTGTAGATTTTAATTATACCGATAAGCAATAACAGCACGGAAAAAACGACAACAAAACCGGTGAGAATAACCTTTGCCGAAGCTATCCATTTTTCATTAAAAGAATAATCGGCGGCTGTTCCCACGGCGTTTGCCAAATAGGAAAGATTCATATCAAGACCTCCGTGTAAATAGATTTGCATACATTAATAATTATACTTTATTTCGTCCTTTTTTTCAATATTAAATATTGCGCCTTCCTTTTTTCGTTGTTTTTTACAATTTGATTATTGTTTTTAAATATTTTTTATACTCTTTTTAATTGAAAGCAAATAAAAATGGGCAGAGATAAATCTGCCCAAAGTTCAAAATTATTAAAGAATTATACAAATCAGGCCGTTGCAGCCGTCGTTTATTATTTTTTGTATTGTTTCGGCAACCTTTCTGCGCGCGTCCGAAGGCATGCGGTAAAGCTTATTGTGCAAGCCCTCGTTTACCAGCTCGTGAACCGATTTTCCGAATATATTGCTCTCCCAGATTTTTTCCGGGTTTTCCTCAAATTCCTTCAGAAGATAATTTACAAGCTCCTCGCTTTGCTGTTCGCTTCCCACAATCGGAGTTACCTCGGTCTGAGTTTCGATTTTCATCATATGAATTGACGGAGCGCTTGCGCGCAGCTTAATTCCGTATTTGCCGCCCTGCTTGATAATTTTCGGTTCCTCAAGCGTAAGCTGGTCGATTGTGGGCATAACGATTCCGTAGCCTGTTTCCCTGACCTGTTCATATGCCATGGCGATTTTGTCAAACTCACGCTGCTTTTCCGAAAGCTCGGTTACGCTGTTCATCAGCGCGCAATCGTCGGTGATATCAAGTCCCGTTTGCTCGCTGAGCACCTTATAAAACAGCTCGCGCGGCACGCCGAGTGAAATCGCGGCGTTTCCCCTGCCGAGGTCAAGTCCGGAAATTTCTGCGGAATTAATGTATTCACATTCTTCAAGAGCCGCAACCGCGTCCTGAATTTCACGGATTTTATTAATATCCTTCGCAGCGTCTACAAGAGCGGTCATAAGAGATGATTTCAGCCGGTGTTCCCTTTTGAGCCTTACAATCCACTTAGGAATATCCACCTTGATTTCATGAACGGGAAATTCAAACAGCAGCTGCGCCAAAATACGTTTGATTTCGTTTTCGTCAAGCTCCATACAGCTTACCGGAATTGCCGGAACGGAATACTTTTGCGACAGCGCTTCGGCAAGCTGCTTTGCCTGAGGGGACTGCGGCTGCGAGGAGTTCAGCAGGATAATAAACGGTTTGTCAATTGCCTTGAGCTCGGAAATAACCCTTTCCTCGCTGTCAACATAATCCTCGCGCGGGATTTCGCCGAAGCTTCCGTCGGCAGTAATTACCAGCCCGATTGACGAATGGTCGGTGATTACCTTTTTGGTGCCGATTTCGGCGGCTTCGTCAAAGGGAATTTCGCCCTCCGACCACGGGGTTTTTACCATGCGCGCGCCGTTTTCCTCGCTGTGACCGAGGGCTGAGTCAACGATATAGCCGACGCAGTCAATCATTCTTACATGAAAGCTGATATTTTCTCCGAGAGACACCTCGACGCTTTCCTCGGGAATAAACTTAGGCTCGGTTGTCATGATTGTCTTGCCGGCGGAGGACTGGGGCAGCTCGTCAACCGTGCGCCGGTATACGTCCTCGTCCGAAATATTTGGAAGCACCAGTGCGTCCATAAACCTTTTTATAAAAGTAGACTTGCCCGTACGCACGGGACCTACCACGCCGATATATACGTCGCCGTCGGTGCGGCGTGAGATATCGCGGTAAACGTTTCGTTCTTCCATAAGTCAACCTCCTATATTTTAGGTATCAGCAACATGCGCGGCAGCACGGCTTCATCTTCAAGACCGTTTTCGGTTCTGATAAGGTCAACCGCGGTTTTATGCGACTTGGCTATGTCCCAAAGGCTTTCCGTTTCATCGGCGTAATAAAGCGACAGCGCGCAGTCGTCGGCCGCCAAGGGACAATCCTCGTTGATATTTACGCCGCCTACCGCGCGAAAGGCTTCGTTTTTAACAGCGCCGCCGGTTATTTTAAGCTCACACCTCAGCTCAACGCTATTGTCGTCCGCAAGGCGGTAGCTTACGCCCGTCATTTTCACCGACGGAAATATCATCGCGTTGCAATCAGCTGTGTCGGAAAGTACGCGTGAATAATCAAAGGTGCGCTCAATAAACAGCGGCGAACCGTCCTCGCTGAGCGCGATTATGCAGATGTTTATCTTTCCGCCGCAACGCAGGCCTTCGGCGGAGGGAGCGTAATCAAGGCTGATGTGACCGGGGTAAATGTCGAGCAGCTTCGCGATTTTATCGTTTCCGATTTTGGCGTTGATTTTTTCAATAAAGCCTTCGTTTACGGGCAAAGCCCCGCTTATTACATTAATTGTTTCCAAATACGGCGTGCAGGCGTACATGGTTGAAAACGCGTCCGTGACCAAATATTCGTCCCGGCTGAAAAAGCCTTCCTCGGTAACGCAGATTTTTGCGTCAAGGGAAATAAGCGGCTTTTCCGAAAGCACGTCGTTTTTCAGCCTTATATCATATGACAGAACCTCGCAGTCAAACACGCTTTGGTTGCCGTCCCCCGCCCCTTCGCAGTCAATGACCTGGCTGAACGGTACAATATATTCGGTTTTTTCGGTCTGTCCGGATTCGATATCCGAAAGGTAAAATATTTTCAGACTGAGCTCTCCGCTTACCATAAGCTTTCCCGCAACCGCCTTGCAGTCCGTTATTCCGGCGGAAACCGAGGAATACAGCAGAGCTTCGATTGCAGGCTTATCCGCCGCCGATATTTCCTCGCTGACGGTGAACTGTTCCTGGCAAAGCGATTTTAAATCAGCGCAGGTAATTTGCTTTTTCCTGACCTCGAGCGCGGAATTTTCGGGTGTGAACAGCTCCGTTTCCTTTACGTCAATAACCTTCGCGTACAGTGAAAACGCGCCGTGAATAACAAGCCTGCGCGGACTTAAAGCCCTGCAGTTTATGTATTCGGACTTGGTTTTTGTTAAAATTACGTAGTTTTCGGGACTGTCTTTAAGCGAAAAGCTTTGTGAAAAGCTGACGTTTTGCTCGCTGCAGCGTATTGACTTTTTTTCTTCGTCAACGTAAAGCACATTTATTACGCAAATGCCCTCGATTTGAAGCTGACCGCCCGAAAGCGTGCGGCTTTGGATTTTCGGCGTGAGCGTACATTTCAGAATTTTCTCAATATTCGGGCAATAATCGGGCAGGGTGATGTCCGCGTCCGCAAGCTGCTCCGCCACCGAGTCAAGAACAGTACGGGGAGCGCGAAGGATTCGTTTTTCCTGATTAAGCTCCATGTTTATCTCTCCTTTAATTTTGGTCTGTTACAGTTTATTCGGCGCGCGCCGCAATTATTACCGCGCAAAGAAAAAAGCGCCTCCGCGGTTGCGGAAGCGCCGTAAAAAATTTTAATTAGTCTGACATGCCTGCAAGCACTCTCTGGATTTTTGTAGCGTCCTTGATTGATACAAAGCCGTCGCCGTTAACATCGGCAATTTTCTGCTGAGCGTCGGTAAGACGCGCAGTGGAGTAGTTTGAAAGGAATCTTTGAATAAGGGTTACGTCCTTAATTGAAAGATAACCGTCAAGGTTAACGTCGCCCCAGATTGCGTCGCTGCCCGTGATGATGGTTTCCGTTGAATAGGTTTCGGATTCATAGCCTGCTCTTGAGGTCACGTTCTGAATCTTGCTGTTGTCAACAAGATATGTGTCAACCGCGTAACCGTTTTCCTTGTACGCGATGCTGAGATACTTAACGTCAAGGTAAACGCTTGCCGTACCCGTGCCCTTGGGCTTGAAGCTTACAACAACAAAATCCTTGCCCTTCGCAAAATTATGAAGGTTGATGTTTGTAAAGTTGCCCATGAGTGTTCCGACAGACGAAAGGTTTGTGCTCGCGTTACCCAGTCCCGGCATTACGGAAGAAGGATCCGCGGTTTCAAGCTCAAGCTTTGAGGGATCATAGGTCAAAACCCACTGAGCGTCCTGAAGCTTCATAGAGGATGTGAGCTTGTATGTAACGGTTACGCTTCCCGAATTCGCGTTGATTTGAGATGAAGCGGAATTAAAGAAGTTTGAGCCCGCGTTAACGGTGAGGGTATCCGCCTGACCGATTCCGCCGCCCGAGGTTTTTGACGAACCGCTGATTGAAGATGATGTAAAGCCCGAAACAGAGCTGAGGTTTTGAAGCTTGCTGTTTTTGACAGCGTTGCGGTAATTAAGAACTCCGCCGCTGAGGTAGCCTACGGAAAGCTCCTGAACGTCAAGGTTGACGTTAGCGCTGCCGCTGCCGATAACCTCGAACTCCGCCTGAGCAAGAGTTGCGCCCGAGGTGAAATCAACAAGGTTCTGAACCTCCGAGAAGTTTCCGTAAACATTTCCGTTATTGTCGCTGTAAACGTTGCCGCCTGTTTTGGGAGCCATGGCGGTGCCCGATGACTTAAGTTTGAGCTTTGACTTGTCGTATGTAAGAGTCCACTGGGCGTTGCAAAGCTTCATGCTTGACTTAAGGTCGTACTTAACTGAAATTGTGTCGCCGACCTTAGCCTCGTAGCTTGACGCCGAAAGGATGTTTGAGGTTGAGCTTACCTTTAAGCTTTCGGTTGTTACAGGTCCCGGAGGATTGGTAACGGGCTGTGTGGGCTGTGTTGCGGGTTCGGTAACAGGCTGCGGATTAACGGGAGTGCTGCCGCCGCCCTTGCCTACTCTTGCAAAAGGAACGGTGATGTGGTCCTCGTCGCTTTTTTCAAAGCTGTTGTTTTCCTGAGAACCCGCGGAGTCGTCCTTGTCCGCCTGGTCGTTCATGGCAAGGTCATAGGGCAGGCAGTCCATGCCGGATTTACCGCTGGTCATGATAACCATCGCGCCGATTCCGCTTGAGGCAACGTCGCTCTTGGTTACGCCGAGCTTTGCAAGCGGAATAGACATCTCATAATGGAAGTCCATCTTTGCGCTTTTGTGTCCCTTGGTGTTAAAGTCAACCCAATCGGAGCTTTCGCTGCACATATCGCCGAGCAGACGCTTGTTATGTTTGCCGTAGCCGCCGTTGATACCGTAAACGTTTTTGCTTAAAATACCGAGTCCGTATTTGAAGTTGATGCCTGTTTCGGCACGCGCGGCGATTTCCTTGGGATTAAGACCCGCGGAGCTGCCGCTGTAAAGGAAGGGTCCGTTCGCGCCGTTTGTTGAAATAGCGACCAGACGGTTGAAGGGATTTTCAAAGGTGATACCCGAATCCCAGATTGTGCCGCCGGTTGTGGTTTTCGCTTTGTTGCCTATTGCGTCGGATTTGCCTGTGTCAACGGCAATAAAGAACGGGATATTCATTGTCTGATAAAGAATACCCTGCGAAAGCGGATAGTCGTCGTTGGGAGCGACAACGTCCTGAACGTTGGTCATTTCCCACATCAAATACAGGTTGTTGTCGTCATACGCGCCGTAAAGCGTGTAAAGGTCAAGCGGAACCTCGTACATGGAGTTCGGACGGTATACGCGCGGGTCGTCGTTGGCGGTGCCCTGCGCGATAATCATCGAGCTGTTCCAGTCTGAGATTTCACCGTCTACGGTGATTGTTTTCTGAACACCCACCTGGCCGTTGGGGTTGGTTGAGTAGTAGCTTGCAAGCGTTTCCGCCGCGGAAGCAGGCAGAGCGAAAGCAAACATTGTGACAAGCATTACCGCGGCAAGGATAAGACTTGTCAGCTTTTTTGAGTTTCTCATCGTTAATTACCTCCTAAATAAAATTACCTAAATACGGACAACATAAGTTGTCATATTAATTATATAAAATTTTCAAAAAAAAGACAATACAAAAATAAGACGTGCAAAGTTTTTGTCACAATGCACATCTTATACCATTTCATGTTGTTAAATATGCCTAACGGCTTTGTATTATATATCCTGCTTGACCTTTTTTATTCCGTAGATTTTCCGTAATATTGACGATATGATTTTCGGATTTTCAATAAGTACAACCTTCATAAACTACCTCCGTACACAAGAAATACTTACTATTACAAGCGCGGCGGCTGCTACAATGAGCACCCATTTTGCAGGCAGCACCGTCGCGACAAGAAGTCCCAAGCCGAAGCATACCGCCGATTTGACCTTACGTTTGTAGCACCTCACTGTATCACCCTTTACCATAATACTTAAAAGGAGCAAAAATGTGCTTGCTTTTTTTTTAATCGGGTGTACAATTAACATTGAGGTGCTGTTATGAGAACGCTTACGATAAACAAAAACGACTCGAATCAGCGGCTGGACAAGTTTTTGCAAAAACGCTTCCGCACTATGCCAAAGTCGCTGATGTACAAATATATCCGCAAAAAATGCATTAAAGTCAACGGCAAAAAATGTGATATTGACGTTGTGCTCCGCGAGGGCGACGAGCTGACCTTTTACATTAAGGATGAGTTTTTTGAAGCCGCCGAGGAAAAGCACTACGACTTTTTGAAGGCGCCGAAAAAGCTTGATATAGTTTATGAGGACGACAACATTATACTGATTGACAAAAAGCCCGGGGTTATTGTTCACCCGGATAAGCAGTATCATTTTGACTCGCTTGTTAGCAGGGTTTTGCACTATTTATATGACAAGGGCGAATACGATCCCGAACGCGACAAGGCGTTTACCCCGGCGCTTGTAAACCGCATTGACCGCAACACCGGCGGCATTGTTATCGCGGCAAAAAACGCCGAGAGTCTGAGGATACTTAACGCTAAGATGAAAAGCCG
>DOUO01000118.1 GCA_003520555.1 Oscillospiraceae bacterium | reverse complement strand
ACAAGCGTAATGCTTGAAGCGCTCAGCTTTACCGAAGTCGGAGCCGAAAGCACCGTAACCGCCGACGCCGCGCTTTTTCCGTTGTAAAGCGTAATTTTGACGTTTGCGCTGCCTGCGGACACACCTCTTACGCTCGCTTTGTTTGCGCTTCCCTTGGTGACATCCGCTACGTTCGCGTTTGTGCTTGTCCAAATTAAATTAGCGGCGTTTGCGTAGCTTCCGCTGTTGGTGCTCTCGCTTATTGTCAGGCTTTCGCCCTCGCCGAGCTTAAAGCTCTTGGGATTAACCGCGACAGATGAGGGAGCAGGCTTAACAGTTACCTTAATTGAAGCTGTTTTTCCGTTGTAAAGCGAAATGCTTACGTTTGCCGTTCCTGCCTTTACGCCCCTTACCGTCGCCTTGTTCGCGCTACCCTTGGCAACGGTTGTCACGCCTGTGTTTGAGCTTGCCCATTTAAGGTTGGAGGCGTTTGCGTAGCTGCCGCTGTTGGTGCTCTCGCTTATCGTGCAGCTTTCTCCCACGCCGATTGTGATGTTGCCGGACGATATCCTAACCGACGAAGGCGCGGGCTTAACTGTCACGGCGCACTCCGCCTTTAAGCCGTTGTAAAGCGAAATGCTAACGTTTGAGTTGCCCTGCTTAAGAGCCTTGATTTCCGCCTTGTTGCCGGCTCCCTTGGTAACGCTGACTGCCGAAGCGTTTGAGCTTGCCCACTTAAGGTTAGCTGCGTTTGCGTAGCTTCCGGCGCTTGTGGTCTCCGAAATCGTGTAAATCTCGCCGACGCCCAAAGTAATCCTGTCAACGCTTGTTTTTACAAATTCGGGCGCGTCCATAACGGTAACCGTGCAGGCGGCGGACGTGCCGTTGTCAAGTGAAGCCTTAATCACTGCCGTGCCCTTGCCGACGGCGGTGATTTTGCCGCCGCTTACCGTTGCCGTATTTTTGTCGCTTGTGCTCCACGTAACCGCCTTGTTTGACGGATTAACATTTGCTTTAATTGTCAGGCTGTCGCCCAAGCCGAGCTTGCAGCTTGTTGAGCTGAGCGAAACGGTCGGGTTCTTGTTCGGGTCAATAACAGTCACCTTGCAGCTTGCGGTCTTGCCGTTAAAGGTGGTAACGGTAATTGTAGCCGTGCCTTCCTTTTTGGCAGTCAGGTTGCCGTTTGAAACCGTTACAATGCCGGTGTTGCTGCTTGACCAGACAAAGGTGGTGGGGGAGGAAGAAGGACTGACTGTTTTTGTCAGCCTGTATGTGTCGCCTTTGTTCATGCTGAGCGAAGTATTGCTGAGCTTTACCGAGGAAGCGTTGTCTTTGGTGTAAACCGTTCCCCTTGAACCTGAGCCGTTAATAACTACGCTGCTGTTTGTAAGAATATTGTTTTTAATGCTTCCGCCCTTTGACGACGAATCCACAAAAACTCCGTAACCGCCGATGCCGGACATTGAATTGTTGTAGACATTCGTGGTTTTACTTGACTGTACAATGCTGATGCCCTCTGCGCCTGTTGACTTAATTGTGTTGCCGAAGATATCGCCTACAGTTCCCTGATAAAGCCCGATGCCGTATTTGCCTGCGTTTGAAACGGCGTTGTTGTCAATTTTAACGCAGCTTGTGCCCTTTTGAATATATATACCGTTTTTGTGCGCTTTTTTTACAACGTTGTTGGAAATGTATTTAAGCGACGAGCTTTCGGTAGCGGAAATCGCGTAAAAATCACTGCCGTTGGTGTTGGCGCTGCAGCTGATGATGTTGTTGTCAACACCTATATCGCGCGTGCCCTGAATACGTATTCCGTGTCCCTTAACGTCAATAACATTGTCAATAATTCTAACGCCGGTAAGGTAATAGTTGCCTTTGTTAAGGGTAGCCGTGTTGTTCGGAACGTTGTAGCCGAACGCGCCTATTGCCAAATATTCGTATGACGAGTATTTGTCGGCAACATTGCCGCAGCGCTTTATAACGTTGCCCGTTATTTTGATGTTGCTGTTTTTCGGCGTCTGGTAGCTGTCGGAATAATGAGGAGTTACATTGCCCTGCTTTGCCAGAATACTTGCCTTAAAGCATCCGCCGCCGTTGTTCATTACCGAATAAACGGCAATCGCTCTTGGGGTATTGTCAATTGTGTTGTTGGTGATTTTACAGTTTTGAACACCCTGGAACTGCACCGCGGCGCTCTTCATATTTGTAAAGGAGCAGTTGTTTACGGTGATGTTTTGGTGCGGAGCGTTGTTGATTGAAGTATGGCTGCCCACACCGCGCGGACAGTTGTTGAAGGTGCAGCCCTCAACGGTAACGTTTTTGCACGGAATGTCCTCCATACGGTATGTGTTGAAGTGGCTGGTGTGAAGAATGTCAACCTGAATAGCCTCGTAATTAAGCTGATTTGAGTAAGTCTCCATGTCGGTGAAGGTGCAGCCCTTGGCGGTAAATCCGTCAATTGCCGCAATTTCCATGAAGTGGGTGTAGTTCTTTTGGAACTTCATTCCCGTCAGCGTAAGGTTGGTGCAGTGACCTACCTTGAACAAAGTGTTGTTGCGCATCTTTCCGTCAAGCGTGCCGCCGGTTACGCTGATGTTTTTGTACGCCGCGTAGCCGGTTTTGCCGGTGGTGCTGCCGTCTTCGTTGTCGCCTATATGAAGCAGGTTGCCTTGAGTGTCGGAGCTGCGTGAAAGCGTAACGCCCGTAAGAACCAAATTTGTGTTGCTGTACAGGTTCAGGGTTCTGTCAAGCGCGTAACTGCCGGCGGCAACCGTAACGGTGTACGGATTTCCCGCTGTTGCGTTGTTGGCGGCTGTGCGGAGAGCGTTTTGAATAGCCCTGCCGGCGCCGTATGAATCAATGTCCGACTTGCTGACGGTGATGTTGGTTGCCGCCGAAGCTGAAAACGGCGCGGCTGAAGCCACGCTTGCAAGCATCAACAGCGAAAGCAAAGCGGAAATTGCCTTTGATGTTTTTTTCATATAATCACCTCAAATATGTGTTAAGAATATTATACAATTTTTTTAACATTTTTTCAATAATTTAATGAAATAAATTAATAAATAGATTTCCCGCGGCTTGTAGGGCATTGGATACATAAATTTAATCTTTAATTCTATATTATGAGTATAGTATGTTTTTTCGTTGTCAACATAATATTTACATATTTAAATTTTCCATTTTTTGTGCTATACTTGTATTTGCAAAGGAAGGAAGTGGATTCATGAAGCCTGCAAAAATCGCGGAGCTCGGCGTTTTGTGCGCGGTGTCGCTTATTATGTTTATCATCGAGCTTCAAATTCCTTATCCCTTTCCGATTCCCGGAATTAAGCTCGGACTCGCGAATATCATCACCGTTTATGCCGTTTATCATTATAAGGCGTTTGAAGTCGCCGCGCTTACGGCAGTGCGGCTTTTGCTTGGTTCGATTTTCAGCGGAAATTTCGCGGCGCTTGTGTACAGCTTTTCCGGAAGCGCGCTATGTCTTTTGGGTATGCTGGTTTTAAAACGAATTATTGATGAAAAGCACCTTTGGCTCAGCTCTGTTTTCGGCGCGGTGCTTCACAATACCGGACAAATAATCGCCGCGGTACTTATGCTTCAAACTCCGCAGGTAATTGTCTACTATCCGTTTTTGCTTGTGTCGGGTTGTTTTGCGGGCGCGTTCACCGGACTTGCCGCTCAGCTTGTTTCATCCGGCTTGAGTAAAATACAAAACCGTAAATAGACGTTGATTTAATTGACAAAGAGTATCGTTTTGTGTATAATAATTGTGTCGGAAAAGCTGAAAGTAATCACTTGTTCGGGCATGGCGGCAGAACACCTGAAAATTGAAAAGAGATGACATGATATGAGCCAAAAGGAATGGATTAAGTTTATCGCAATGAATATGGCAAATTATCTGTTGGTGTTATTCGCTGTTTTGCTATACCGCCTTGGAGGAATGCTGTATATTCCTGTTGTGTTAATTGCTCAATCGATATTAACCGTCGCAAATTATTCTGTCGCGAAAAAGACGTCTCACCTCATTATTCTGTCCGTTAATCTGCTGATTTCTACCATTATTGCAAACGTCACAGATATATATTTGTATATGCAAAATATCAGCGCTGATTCCGAAACTTTGCTGATTGGAAAATATATGGTTGTTATCGGAGCTATATTTGTAGTCGTTATTTCTGTAATTGCGATATGCGTTAAATCCAATGCCGGTAAGTCAAAGTAATCCCTTTGTCAGCTAAATCGGCATACACGCCGGGTTTAGGTAACGTCACCTCGGTGTATAAATAATGGAAAATTGAAAATGGAAAGTTGAAAATTAAGGGTCAACACAGGGTATGGGTGTTGTTACCCAAATTAAAATTTGGACAACACCTCAGCTTCGCTCCGATTTGTATTGTGTTATGGAAAACATTATTGAAAAGAAAAGCTTTGATTTTGCCGTTAGGATTGTACGGCTGTATAAGTATCTTTGTGATAAGAAAAAAGGAATTTGTACTTTCCAAACAACTCTTGCGTTCCGGTACAAGTATCGGTGCGAATGTTGCCGAAGCGCAACAGGCACAAAGTAAAGCGGATTTCATTTCTAAAATTTCTGTCGCATTAAAGGAAACAACTGAAACCAAGTATTGGCTGAGATTACTTAACGCAACTGATTATTTATCCGACATTGAAACAAAAACTATTTTTGCGGATTGTGTTGAAATTGAGAAAATCTTAACCACAATATTAAAGTCAAGTAAAACATAATTTTCCATTTTCCATTTTCAACTTTCAATTTACATAAGCGCCTGTGGTGGAACTGGTCGCGTTGCGAGCGCCGCCTGCGGCGGATA
>DOUO01000119.1 GCA_003520555.1 Oscillospiraceae bacterium | reverse complement strand
TACGGCTTTGTGGCAGGCTTTACCGGCGACGCGATTGAAAAAGGTATCCGCAACGACAGGATTATTACCGATTTCATCAAGCTTAAGCACGGTATTTCCCGTATCAACGTCAAAATCAAGGCAGGCGATGAAACCGAAATCAACTGTCAGGGACCGCACATAAGCGATCAGGAGCTTGAAAGGCTTTTGCAGAAAATTGACCGCATCGCAAACGGCGACACGCTTGTAATTGCAGGAAGCGTTCCCAACACCATGCCCGACAACATTTACGAAACCATGCTTGAACGCATTAAGCACAAGGACGTCAGGATTGTTGTTGACGCAACCAAAAAGCTGCTTGTTAATTCGCTTAAATACAAGCCTTTCCTCATCAAGCCCAACCGTCAGGAGCTTTCCGAGATTTTTGACGTTGACGTCAAAACCGAGGAGGACACCGAACGCTACGCCAAGGAGCTTCAGAAGCTCGGCGCGAGAAACGTGCTTATTTCCCTGGGCGGCGAGGGCGCGATGCTTATTGATGAAAACGGCTGCAAGCACAAGGCAGGCGTTTTAAAGGAAAAGGTTATTAACACCGTAGGCTCGGGCGATTCGATGGTAGCCGGCTTTGTGGCGGGCTACATAAAAACCGGCGACTACGCCTACGCTTTGAAGCTCGGCAGCGTTTGCGGCAACGCGACAGCGTTCTTAAGCGGTCTTGCCACAAGAGAAAAAATTGACGAGCTGCTTGAAAAGTTTGACAAAATGTAAATTTTATTGTTCGTGTAACAATATAAAATAAAGGAGGAAAATTTTATGCGTATTACCGATTTGCTGAAAAAGCAAGGTATTTCCCTCGGCGTAGCTCCAAAGGGAAAGCAAGACGCAATCGACACACTTGTTGCCCTTCATGAAAAGTGCGGTAACTTAAAGGACACCGCCGCTTACAAGGAAGGCATCATCGCCCGTGAAAAGATGGGCACAACCGCTATCGGCATGGAGGTTGCCATTCCCCACGCCAAGAGCGAGGCTGTTAAGGCTCCGGCGCTGACGGCTATCACCGTTCCCGGCGGCGTTGATTACGACGCTCCCGACGGACAGCCCTGCAAGCTTATTTTCATGATTGCCGCAACCACGGACGGCGACGTTCACCTTGAGGTTCTGGCACGCCTTATGCAGATGCTCATGGATGAAAGCTTCACCGCCAAGCTTAAGGCTGCCAAGACCGCCGACGAATTTCTTAAGATTATTGACGACAAAGAAACCGAAAAGTTCCCCGACGAGCCCAAGGCCGCTCCGGCTGCCAAATCAGGCTACAGGGTTCTTGCGGTAACAGCCTGCCCGACAGGCATTGCCCACACATACATGGCTGCAGAGGCTCTTGCCAAGGCGGGCGAACAGATGGGCATTACCATTAAGGTTGAAACAAACGGCTCCGGCGGCGCGAAAAACGTTTTGACCGCTGAGGAAATTGCCAACTGCGACGGCATTATCATCGCGGCAGACAAGAGCGTTGAAACCGCGCGCTTCAACGGCAAGCCCGTTTTCTCGACAAAGGTTGCCGACGGTATTCACAAGCCCGAGGAACTTATTAACAAGATTATCAACGGCGAAGCTCCCGTTTTCCACAGCGACAAGGCCGCGGACACCTCCGGCTCCGTAGGAAACGAAAGCTTCGGCAGAAGGCTTTACAAGCACCTCATGAACGGCGTATCGCACATGCTTCCGTTCGTAGTAGCGGGCGGTATATTTATCGCTATCGCGTTCCTGATTGACGCCGCCGCAGGCGTTCCGCAGGACGGAAACTTTGGTTCGGTTACTCCCGCCGCAGCGTGGTTCAAGACAATCGGCGGCGCGGCGTTTGGCTTCATGCTTCCGATTCTTGCCGGATTTATCGCAATGTCCATCGCGGATCGTCCCGGCTTGCTTGTCGGTATTGTAGGCGGTTCGCTGGCTGCCACAGGTTCTACATTTGCCGCTCCGGGCGGAGACGCTTCGTCTGTTTCGGGCTTCCTCGGCGCTTTGCTTGCAGGCTTTATTGCAGGCTGGCTTATGAAGATGCTCGAGAAGGTTTGCGACCATCTGCCTCACGCTCTTGAAGGCATTAAGCCCGTACTTATTTATCCTCTTGCCGGTTTAGGTATTGTAGGCGTTATGATGTGCGCCGTTAACCCCATCATGGGTATCATCAACCAGGGTCTTATCAACGGCGTTACCGAAATGTCCAAGAACCCGGCTTTGATTGTTCCTCTTTGCGCTTTGCTTGCCGCAATGATGGCAATTGACATGGGCGGCCCGTTCAACAAGGCTGCTTACGTAACCGCGACAGGCCTGCTTGCAAGCGGAACAAACGCCGCTTACATGATTATGGGCGCTGTTATGATCGGCGGTATGGTTCCTCCTCTTGCGATTGCTCTTTCAACAACTATCTTCCGCAAGCGCTGGTCTGCCGAGGAAAGAAAGAACGGTCCCGTTAACTTCATCATGGGTCTTTCGTTCATCACCGAGGGCGCTATCCCCTACGCCGCGGGTCATCCGCTTCAGGTTATTCCCAGCTGTATTGTAGGTTCGGCTGTTGCGGGCGCTCTTTCGGCTTTGTTCGGCTGCACACTCAGAGCTCCCCACGGCGGTATCTTCGTACTGCCCACCATCGGCAACGCGGCTATGTACTTCCTGGCGCTTATCATCGGCGCTGTTGTAGGCTGCCTGATGCTGGCTATTCTTAAAAAACCCGTTAAGGAATAATATAATTCTTTTTCAGAAATAATAAACGTTAAGTAAACAAAACAGGGGCAGCCCCGGCGCTGCCCCAAACGAAATTTATACCAAGCAAAATTTATTTTACAGCAAAGGAGAAATTAATTATGGTATCCAAAAAAGTAACTCTTGTAAACGCTCAGGGCTTCCACATGCGTCCGGCTTCCGTATTTGCTACCGCTATGGGCAAATATTCATCAAACGTTACAATTAAATTTAACGGCAACGACTACAACGCGAAAAGCCTGCTCAACATCATTGCGGCGTGCATTAAATGCGGCAGCGAAATCGAGCTTGTTTGCGACGGTCCCGACGAAAACGAAGCTCTTGCGGAAGCTGTGCAGATGATTGAAAGCGGCCTCGGCGAGTAATTTTTGCCTTTAAAATTTTAATCCCCAAAAAAGCAACGAGGTGATTACATTGCTAAAAGGAATAGGAGCTTCCGAGGGTTACGGTATAGGCAAGGTTATGCTTGTGGTTGAGCAAAGTCTTGAGTACACCCCAAAGGAAGTTACCGATATTGACGCGGAGCTTGAACGCTACAGAAGCGCGGTTGACGCCTTCTGCGACAACACAATGGCGCAGGCTGACGCCATCAGGAAATCCGCGGGCGAAAAGGAAGCCGAGATCATGCTCGGACATATCGCCATAATCCGCGACCCGTTTATGGGCGGCGAAATTGAAAAATTAATTCAGGCAAATCAGTGCGCGGAATCCGCCGTTGAGCAGATTTGCAAGATGTTTATTGACATGTTCTCGGCAACGGGCGACGACCTGACAATGCAGAGGGCAACCGACGTCAAGGACATTCGCGACGGACTTTTGTCTATTCTTTTGGGCGTAAGCGAGGTTAAGATCAGCGACGCGCCCGCAGGCACGGTTATTGTTGTCAAGGAGCTTACGCCTTCAATGACAGCCGGCATTAAAAAGGAAAACATCGTCGGTATCATCACGGAAACCGGCAGTCAGACTTCCCACTCCGCAATCCTTGCGCGCGCGCTTGAAATTCCGGCGGTTCTCAGCGTTCCCAACGCCGTTACCTGCCT
>DOUO01000117.1 GCA_003520555.1 Oscillospiraceae bacterium | reverse complement strand
ACTCAATTGGCTTTGAGTCTGCCCTTAAAATTTATTACCACGGTTTAATCGTGCCTGTTAATTCGGAAACGCTTTTTATTCCGTTTTCGTCAAGGAAGTTATTTACGCCCTCGCAAATTTTTATCGGAGCGTACGGGTCGGAAAACAGCACCGTGCCGATTTGCAGCGCGGTTGCTCCGGCAATCAGCATTTCAACCGCGTCCTGCCAGGTTGTTATGCCTCCCATGCCTATAATAGGTATTTTAACCGCGTTAGCGACCTGCCAAACCATTCTTACGGCTACCGGGAAAACCGCCGCGCCGCTCAGTCCGCCCGTATTGTTTCGGATAATGGGACGGCGGCTGTTGATGTCTATGCGCATGCCCGTAAGGGTGTTAATCATTGAAATCACGTCCGCTCCCGCCGCTTCCGCCGATTTGGCGATTGAAGCAATGTCGGTTACGTTGGGGCTTAGCTTTACAATCAAAGGCTTTTTGCAGTGTTTTCTGACCTCCGAGGTAATTTGGCTTACGCTTTCGCAGCTTGTGCCAAACTGAACTCCGCCGTTTTTTACGTTGGGACACGAAATATTCAGCTCAATCATGTCTACGTCGGTTTCGCTCAGTTTTTCTGCCATAAGGCAGTATTCCTCAACCGTGCCTCCGGCGATGTTGGCAATAATCACCGTGTTCTGCTTTTTGAGCCAAGGCAAATCTTCGTTGATAAATACGTCCACGCCCGGGTTTTGCAGTCCGACGGCGTTTAAAATTCCGGAGGGGGTTTCCGCGATTCTGGGCGGCGGATTGCCGTCGCGGCGCTTGGGGGTAATGCCCTTGCAGGATATTCCGCCAAGCTTTTCAAGCGGATAAAATTCGTTATATTCCCTGCCGAAGCCAAATGTGCCCGAAGCGGCAATAAGCGGATTGTTAAAGCCTACTCCGGCTACATTCACAGATAAATCAGCCATTAAAATACAACCTCCTCAGCGTTAAATACAGGGCCGTTTTTGCATACGTGCTGCATAATTTCCTCGCCGGCTTTGCGCACCTTAACGGCGCACACAAGGCAAGCTCCCACGCCGCAGCCCATGCGCTCCTCAAGCGAAATCTGACACGGCTTGCCGGCTTGCCCGCAAACCTCGGCAATTGCCTTAAGCATCGGCGTCGGGCCGCAGGCGCAAACCTCGTCAATTTCATTAAGCTTTTCTTTAAGCATGTCGGTGACAAAGCCCTTTTGTCCTGCCGTACCGTCGTCGGTACACAGCGTAAGCTCGGCGTTTGCCGCCCTGAAATCGTCCTGAAGGATAACCAAATCCTTGTTTCTAAAGCCCGTTATGACAAGCGGATTTGTACATTGCTTTGCAGTATACAGCATGGGCGGCACGCCTATTCCTCCGCCGATAAGGCAGTAGCGTTTGCCCTCCTTTATGTCAAATCCGTGACCGAGAGGATACAGCACGTCAACATCCTGCCCCGGCTTCATTTTTGACATCAGCATTGTGCCCTCGCCCTTTATCTGATAAACAAGGCGAAGAACGCCGTTTGAAGCGTCGCACACGGAAATCGGTCTGCGAAGCGATTTTCCGGGCACGTAAACGTGAGCAAACTGTCCGCAGCTTATTTCAGGCTGTTCTCCGTCAAGCGACAGGCGCATGTCAAAAATTCCGCAGGCAATTTCTTCGTTTGAAAGCAGCTTAAGCTGTCTTACATCGTATTTCATAGAATCATCCTTTATTTATATTTTAGTAAAAATGTTATCAGTCTGCGTTCCTCAAAGCCGAACAGCGTACAATCGCTGCCGATTTGATTTGTTTTTCTGTTGCGGCTGTTGGCTTTTTCAATCCATTCCGCTCCGAGGCTTCCGGCAATTTTTGACTTTGCGTCGTTAAAATTCAGATTATCGGCAATTAAAAAGTCAAAGTAATTGTCGCCTGCCGCCGCTGATTTTGTCAGCGCGGAAACAACGTTTCCCGCGTTATCCAGGCTGCTCAGCGCAGGACAGTTCAGCTTGAAATAATTATATTTTACGGCAGTGCATTTGGGAATGAACTCGTTATAAAAATCACTGTCGCCGATTTCCTCGCCGTACAGGGGGCTTATTTCGTGGTCTTTCAGGATGTCCTTGTCCGTAATATTAAAAAAGTAATACTTGCTTGTGGCAACATTTGCCAAATCGTCGTCCGTGTTATCATTCCAGGTTACGTCGGTGTGGTACCAGTCGCCGTCAAGCCGGACGCAGTTCCAAATATGCGCGGAGCGTTCGGATTTATCACCGTGCTTTTCGTTGGCGTAGCCCTCAATGACCGAACAGTCTACGTTAAGCCTTTGGCACAGCAGCTGAAACGCGCGGGCGTAGCCCTCGCAAACCGCCTTGCCCTCAACCAGCGCGCCGTAAACATCCTGTTCGTTTCCCAAAATCTTATTGCTTTTGTGAACCGCGGCTGCTTCGTCGTCGTATTTGCAGTTGTTAACAAGATAATCGTTGACGAACATTTCCTTTGCGTAATCGGAACCGTCCTTTGGAGCTTTTGCCAATATTTCCTCAATTTTTGCGTCAAGCTCCGATTTTTGAGCCGCAAGCTCATTGCCGTCGTTTTTAAATTTAAGCTCAATGGTTACAAAGCTGCCGTTGTTAACATAGCTGTAGGAAACGTCGTCCTTTATCCAGAACACCTGCGGATTGTCGTTGCGGTAAAATTCCAAAATATAGCTGAAATTTCTAAACGCGTTGCCGCCCTTTATTTCAAAACGCTCGCTTTTAGGCTTCTTTACCGCCAAGTCCACGGCGGCGTAAGCGTCCTGCTCGTCGGGGTCGGTCAGGCAGGCGTAGCCTCTGCCGTTAAAATGCATTTTAACGCTGTCGCGCATGTTTTGTTCAACGCGCCTGGATTCGTATGCCTTGTCTACGTCCGAAAACACGGCGTCGCAGCCGCTTGCAAGCAGTACGGCGGAAGCAGCGAACGCCGCTAATGATATTAATTTTTTCACATTGTCCGCCTCCCGTCTGTTTTATTTTGTAAGGCTCTGAATGTTGTTCTTAATGCGCGCGACATCCGCTTTGTAGCAGTTGCCCACCGCCCTGCCGTTCAGTACGGCGGTGTAAAACTCCGCGTTTTCGGCATAAAACTCAACAACGTCGTTGCCGGAGTCGTCGTAGGTGTAGGTAATACTTACCTCGGGCGAACCGCTGAAGCTGTGTTCCTTTACCTCGTTGAGCTTAATGAGGGTAAGGTCGTCGTAAAGATTTGTAAATTTACCGAGGTCAAGCTCTTTGCCGTTGTACTTTACGGTTGTGGAGGTTGAGGTGGTTTCCTCGCCCTCGTCGTCGGTCTTGGTGACCTCCTTGGTTTCAAGCTCAAAAGCATAGGTTTTGTCAGCCTTTATGCTTACGCCCGAAAGCGATGACATTTTGGGATTGAGCACATATTCGTTCACAAGCTTTTCATATGAGGTGTTTGTCCACGCGGCTTTTTCGGCGGAAATTTTATAAACAACCTTGCCGCCGTCGGCCATAATAAGCACGTTTCCGTCGCTGTCCGGCTTTGTGCCCGAAAGCTTAACGGTTACGTCGGGATAAACCGCGGTTATTTTGGCGTAGGGACTGCTGAGTCCGAGCTTTTCAAGCTGAGCGTTTGACGGATTAACCATTTCAACGCTGTCGCTGTAAAGTCCGCGTATGCTTCCGCTTATAAGGCTGCTTTCACTTTCGCTCGCGTAGCCTTTAACCGGAGAGGTCATGATGAACGAAGCGGAATTTTTTTGACTTTTGTTGGGTTCAAGCACAATTTCGTTTTTAAATCCGCTGCCCGATATGGTGATTGAGCTTGCTTCGTTGTTTTCCGCGCTGTCGGCAGAATTGTTTATATTGCGGTTAATGAAATCCGTTAGCCCCAAGTCAAAGGCTGAAACAACGTCCGTGCTGCAAAGGTAAACCGTAGGCTCGGTTCCGAACTGCACATATGTGCCTGCCGCCTGAGGAGCGTTGCTGCCTACCTTAAACACGGCCTTTGTTTTGTCTTGATAGGTTACTGTTACGGTTGAACGCGGATTGTCAAGTCCGAATTCGGCTTTGCCTCCGCCGTCGGTTGAAGCCACCTTTGAAAATTCAAGGTTTGAAGCCGCGCTTGCTACCAGGTCCGGAATTCCGCTTTGAAGCTCAAAATCCTCGTAGCCCTTAATTGAGTAAACAGTCGCTTCGCCCTTCGGGGTGGTTGACTGAACGTCAAGCGTGCCTTTTTTGTTTTCAACGCGGATATTTTTGATGTTTGCCGGTACATAGTCAATCAGCGTGCCGTAGCTGTTGTTTTTTATTTCGCCGTTGGGTTCTGTTTCAACAACAGCCTGATGCATGCCGTTTTTGTCGGTCACGGTTTTCATGTGCGTGCCTTCGTCAAGCGTAGCGGAACCGCTGTCGCCGCTGCCCTTTGGCAAAAATATCAGCAGCAGCATTACGCCCACAAGCACCGCCGCCGCGATTGCGGCAATAATAATTGTTTTTTTTCTGTTCATTACTTGTTCCTCCTGAGCAGCCAAAGCACAATTCCCAGTACGATTATTGAAAGAGGAATTACAATTACAAAGATTACAAGCACTGCCGCGGTTGAGGTTTGGTCGGTAATGCCGAGCTCCGCGGATTCAAGCGTCTTGCCTTCAATAACAACGGTTTCATCGTCCTTGTCGGAGATGGTGTTAAATATATTCATAATAAATCCCGCGTTGTTGAAGCTGTTGTACTGCATGAGGCTTTTAAGCAGCATGCTGTCGCTGCCGAATACAATCAGCCTTGAGGTTGAGTCGCCGCTTGCCTTTGTGCCCTCGGCGGCAACCGCAATCGGTTCACCCTTAACAGCCTTGTTGTAGTCCCAGTCGTCGCCCGCGTCAACCGGTTCAATGCCGGCGCGGTCGGTGGTTTTAAGAATCGGCTTCGCCACGGAATCGTCCTTGATGTCAACGGCGTGCGCGGAATTTACAATTACCGGAATGTTGGGGTTTTTAAGGTTCTCAACGTATTCATCGGTGTAATCCGCGATAAATGTATACGCGTTTCCGCCGGTCTGTAAATGGTTGGGGTCGGTTTCAAAGGTATAACCGGAATTAACGGCCATGCCCCAGTCGTTTAACAGCGCGTTGATGTTGGGAGTGTCAACAGGCTTGTAGGAAGCCACATATATAAGGTTTTTGCCGTATTTGCCGCCGTTTTTAAGCCAGGTTGAAATTTTTTCGGTCTGAGCTTCGTCCAGGTCAACCGACGGCGCGAACAGCAAAGCAAAGTCGGCGTCTTTTTCCAAATCCTTTGTAAGAAGCGATACCTCGTTTACCTGATACGCGTTGTCGTTCAACAGCGAAGTAACGCCCGAATAATCGCCCGGCTGGTTGTCGGTAATAACGTCAACCTTTACCTTGTCCTCGGTGGTGACGTAAAGCGCGCCCTTAACCACTGCCTGTTCGATTGTTGTGGATTCGTATTTGTACATTCCCTGCGCGGCATATTCCTTGTCGTAGGTGAAGCAGTCGTCAAGCGTCAGCGCCTTGTATTGCTTGCCGCATTCGACAATGCCAACAAAGTTTTTTGAATCCCAGTTTACGTTGGGATATTTTTTTGTAAATCCCGGGTCTGTTGAGGTGTCCTTGTAAACAACCTTAAGCTTGCCGTTTGAGCTTTTTTCCATTTTTTCAAGCAAATTTTTAGCCTGAACAAAGTATTCGCCGTTTGCTTCAAACGCGTTTTCGGTAAAAAGAATGTAAACGGTGACGTCGTTTTTAAGGTTTTTGATATATTCCGCAGTGTCCTCCTGCAAGGCAAAAGCTTGGTTTGCGGTAAAGTCAATCTTTAAATTCGGAAAGCGGTCAACCAAAAGTCCCACAATTATGTTCAGCACAATTACCACGGCAATCGCGATTGCCGTCAGCGCGACCGCCGCGGAGCCGTGGCGGAACTTTCCGGTTTTAAACAGCTTTTTCAGCTTGCCCTGCTTTTTTTCCGTGTTTGCCGGTTCGGTTTCTGCCGTGTTTTGCTCATCCGGCTGCACAGCAGCGGTATTTTCTTTGTTATCCATGTCCGCACCTCCTTAGCTCCAGCGTCTTTTGTCCAGAACGCGCACGGTGAAGAACAAGAACAGCGCCGTTACGCTCAGGAAGAATACTACGTCGGTTATGCTGAGTACGCCGTAGGTGAAGTTTTCGTAGTAATTTATGAAGTTGATTTTTTCAAGCAGGTTTGCAATCCAGCTCACCGATATCATACTTATGAAGTATGTCATCATGTCGATTACAAGACCTATTGCCATTCCCGTTACCGCGGCTACAATCATGCTTTCGGTCAGCGAGGAAATGAACACGTTAATTGCGATAAACGTGCCGCCCAAAAGCAGAATTCCCAAAAATGTGCACAATATAACAGACCACTGCGGCTGGGCAAGGAAGGAAATTACCACCGCGTAAAGCAAAAAGATTGAACAGCACAGCGCGTATAAAATGAACGCGCCCAAAAACTTACCCAGTACAATCTCGGTAAGACTTACGGGAGACGTCAGCAGCGCCTGGTCGGTTTTTTGCCGCCGTTCCTCGGAAAAGGTTTTCATTGTGATAATGGGAATGATGAACATTATTATGTAAAACATGTTCGCGAAAACATATGAAAGGTTGGCTGTGTTGCCCCTGAAGCAGTACAGGTAAAAGAACAGCCCCGAAAAGAAGAAGTAAACGCCCATTACCACATACGCCGTAGCCGAGCGGAAGTAGGACGAAAGCTCCCTTTTAAGAATTGCCGTCATCTTCGTTGCCTCCTGTTTCGTTGGTGAGCCTGAGGAACATCTCCTCAAGGGTTTCGTTTCCGGACTTCATTTCAAGAATAGGGCAGTCTATGCGTTTCATCGCGTTGAAAACCTCGCGGCGAACGTCCTGCTCTTTTTTGTAGTCAATTGAATATTTAACCGCGCCGCCGCTTATTTCTCTAACCTTTTTAACGGCGGAAACTCCGGGAATCTTCTTAAGCTCGGCAATAACCGCCGTGTACGCTCCCTCGATAATCAGCGAAAGCTTCAGGTTGTCGGAAATCGACGCGGAAAGCTCGTCGGTCTTGGCGTCGGCAACAATTTTTCCCTTGGAAATAACAATTACGCGGTCGCAGATTTCGGAAACCTCGGACAAAACGTGAGATGAAAAAATAACCGTGTGCTTTTTTCCCAGGCTGCGGATAAGGTTGCGTATTTCAATAATTTGTTTCGGGTCAAGTCCGACCGTCGGTTCGTCCAAAATAAGCACAGGCGGATTGCCCAGCAGCGCCTGGGCAAAGCCTACGCGCTGTTTAAAGCCCTTTGAAAGATTTTTGATAAGTCTTTCGCCTTTGTCGGAAATATGCACAAGGCGCATAACCTCGTCAATATGCTTTGCCTTGGGCAGCTTAACGCGCTTTAAGTCAAACATAAACTCCAAATATTTCCGCACGGTCATGTCGATGTAAAGCGGCGGGATTTCAGGCAGATAGCCTATTTTCATCTTTGCCTGCTTCGGGCTTTCAAGAATATCGCAGCCGTCAATGGTTACGCTGCCCGAGGTGGATGAAATATACCCCGTGATGATATTCATGGTTGTGGATTTTCCGGCGCCGTTCGGACCGAGGAAGCCGAGAATTTCTCCCGGTTCAACCGAAAAGCTTATGCCGTTGACAGCCGTTACGTTACCGTACCGTTTGGTCAGATTGGTTACCTCGACCATTCAATTCACTCCCTTGTTTGTTTCTCACTTATCATAATAATCCAAAATAGATTGTACCACAATTTAGAAATTTTGGGTAGGGTATTTTTTAAAAATTCAGGTTATTTTCACATAGATTTTTTTATTTGGCAAATAATAAACCTAAGCAAATGAAAAAGGAGATAAAATATGCAGTTTATTAACGCCTTTATTTTCGGCGGACTGATATGCGTTATCGGTCAGCTTTTAATTGACAAAACCTCGCTTACACCCGCAAGAATTCTTACCGCCTTCTCGGTTTCGGGAGTTGTATTGGGCGCGCTGGGGCTTTACGAACCTGTTTCAAACGCCGGAGCAATGGGCGCGGGCGTTCCGATAAGCGGCTTCGGTAACCTTATGGCTCAGGGCGTCCGCGAGGCTCTGCGCCGCGACGGAGCCACGGGAATACTGACGGGCGGAATTACAGCCGCGGCGGCAGGAATTACGGCGGCGATTGTTTTAAGCCTTGTTGCCGCGGTAATAAGCAAATCGCGTGATAAATAAGCTTTACAACCGCCCTCGGATTTGGTAAGATAATTAAAGGGCGGTGGTTTTATGAAAATCCTCGGAAAAAAGGGAACGGAAAAGCGTTATCAATTTAATAAAGCCGCTCTCGGCGGCTTTGACGGATATATATACGGACAAACGCGTCAGCCGGTTGCCGGTTTAAAATACGGCGGCGGAAACAAAAAAATAAGCGCCGTGGGCTGCGGCGCGGCTGCTGTTTACAACGTAATGAAGTTTATCGGCAGATATCAAAGCTTTGCGGAGGTAGCAAGGGATTGCGAACTGCTTTCGCTTCCGTTTTTCGGCGGCAGATTCGGCACAAAAACCCAAAAGCTCGGCAGATATTTTAATCTGCACGGCGTAAAGTACTCCGAATTCAGAAGCTGCGGAGACTTCGTCAACGCCCTTAAAGCCTGCAATATAGCCATAGTTTGTTCGTGGAACAATAAAATAACAGACGGAATCCATTTTTACTGCGTTTATCCCGAAAACGGCGGTTATAAATCTCTCAATTACCGCAGCAGCGACTGTCCGTGTGATTATTCACCCGATGTCCTTAAGCCGGAAAGGTTTATAATAGGCTATTGCTTTTAATACTAATACCTAATAAAAAGTAGCCGATCTTTGCGGTCTATTTTCCACAATACTGCGTTGTCGTCCTTGCAAGGCGCCAGCCTTGCCGCGTCCTCCGCCTTGTCTTGCGAAAAATATCCTCGCAAAATATAAGTCTACTTTCTATCAGGAATTAGTATAACGCTGCCGAAGCGCGACCTGTTATCCCGCGC
>DOUO01000102.1 GCA_003520555.1 Oscillospiraceae bacterium | reverse complement strand
CCTTGTGTTTATGATATAATAGGAACGTTAAACAAAGGAACGTTAAACAAGGAACGTCAAGTTGAAAATTTTATTAACGGAGGATGATAGCTTGTTATTTAATATCTCGTACACAACACTTAACTTTTTGGTTTTTGTGTTGATTTCAATGATAGTCTATTTTGCGTTTCCGGTTAAGAAATACAAATGGACGGTTTTGCTTGCGGCAAGTATAGGCTTCTATATTATTGCCGGCTACAAGTTAGCGTTTTACATATTGTTTACTTCCCTCAGCACCTACCTTATAGCGCTGTGGATAGAACGCGTCTCCGAAAATTCCAAAAAGCTTCTTAAGGAAAAAAAGAGTGAATGGGACAGGGAGCAGAAGAAAAAATATAAAAATCAAATCAAAACCCGCAAACGCCTCATTATGGCGCTGTGCCTGGTTTTGAATTTCGGAATACTCGCGTTTTTGAAGTATTTTAACTTCTTTGCCGGCAGCGTCAACGACCTTATGGGCGGCTTCGGAATTAACCTTTCAATTCCCACGCTTAACCTGCTGTTGCCGCTCGGTATTTCGTTCTACACCTTCCAGTCAATGGGTTACATCATTGACGTTTACCGCGAAAAAACCGAAGCGCAGAAAAATCCGTTTAAGCTGCTTTTGTTTGTTTCGTTCTTCCCTCAGATAATTCAGGGACCTATCAGCATTTACGACCAGCTTGCTCATCAGCTTTTTGAGCCGCACGAATTTAATTTTACCCGTGTTAAGCACGGCATGGAGCTTATCCTGTGGGGCTTCTTTAAAAAGCTTGTAATTGCCGACAGAGCGTACATTCTCATCGGCGCGGTTGAAAAGGACTACGCGAATTTCGGCGGAACAACCCTTACCTTTACAATTCTGCTGTACGCGATTCAGCTTTACGCCGACTTCTCGGGCGGTATTGATATCTCGCGCGGTGTGGCGCAAATTTTCGGCATAGATTTGATGGACAACTTCAAACGTCCGTATTTCTCAAAGTCAATCAACGAATATTGGCGCAGATGGCATATTTCGCTCGGCGGATGGATGAAGAACTATGTGTTCTATCCCATTGCGATGTCAAACCTGTTTATCAATATCAGCAAGAAGATGAAGGGCACACGCTTCGGAAAAACCGCCGCCGGCGCGCACATTTCAAAGGTGCTTCCCACCAGCGTAGCTTCGCTGATTGTATTCCTGCTTGTAGGTATCTGGCACGGCGCGGACATGAAGTACGTTGCCTTCGGTATTTGGAACGGCGTAATTATTATGCTCAGCATTATCATGCAGCCGCTGTTTGACGGCGCTGTCAACAAGCTGCGCATTAAGCGCACAAACCCCGTGTTTGTCGGCTTTCAAATCTTCCGCACGCTGCTTGTTATACTTGTCGGTTACGTGTTTGACGTAGCGCCTTCGTTTGACCAGGGCATGCGCACAATCAATCTGTTCTTTACCGGACAAAACCTTGCGCAGGGCTATGCGGAAATCAGCAAGCTGGGACTTATCGCGCATGACTATGTTGTTCTGGCTGTGGCTTCAATTGTTTTGCTTGTCGTAAGCATTATCCAGGAAAGACATCAGGATACCGACATCCGTACAATGCTGGACAAAAAGTCGTTTACATTCAGATTTCTTTTCCTGTATGTCGCGGTTATGGCTGTTGTTATCTTCGGAATTTACGGCTCGGGTTACAACGCGGCTGACTTTGTATACATGCAATTTTAACGGGAGGGGGATCGTAAATGAAATTTCAGGATCATATAAAAAGAACTGTAAAAGTCGCCCTCTTTTTGCTCACCGTCATGGTTTCGTGTCTGGTGCTTCAGCATTATTTTCTGCGAAACACCGACCACAACAGCCTGCGTATTGAAGGCTTTTATCAGGAGGAACGCGATTCTCTGGACGTTGTATTCATCGGCGCCAGCGATATCTACACAAGCTTTATGCCGGGCAGAGCGTACGAGCAGTACGGCTTTACAAGCTACAACTTTGCTTCGGAATCAATCACCTCCGAAGGCGTTAAAACCGCCGTCAAGGAGGTTGTGCGCACACAGCATCCGGGTATGGTTGTTGTTGAGGCAAACGCGTTTTTGTACAGCGACAGCGACAACGACGCGAACGAAGCGCATATCCATAAATTCTTTGACAACCTGCCCTTAAGCTTCAACAAGCTTGAGTACATACAAAAATATGTGCCGGTTGACCGGAAGTGGGAATACTTTTTCCCGCTTATTAAATACCACAGCCTGTGGACTGAATATCCCGAGCGTTTTTACATGATGGCAAGCAACCTTTCGCTTGACGTGCGCGGCCGCAACTACCTTAAGGGCTTCCGTACAACCGCTCAGATTATAAAGACAAATAAGGAATGTCTTAACAGCAAGCTTTCCGAAGAAAACGGAGAAATGGAGCTTGACCCCAAGCTTCAGGCTCAGCTTATGGAATTGCTTGACTACGCCAAGAAACACGACGTAAATCTTTTGTTTGTGCGCGCTCCGCACTACGTAACAAAAGAAACATACAACCGTGTTAAGCGTTCAAACAAAATGGCTTCGCTTGTCAACAGCTACGGCTTCAGCTATTACAGCTTTGAAAACGACGCCGAACACATTGGCATTGACCCCAAGCGCGACTTCTACAACGCGGATCACATGAACGTTTACGGCGCGCTGAAGTTTACCGACTACCTTTGCGAGAAAATCCTGTACAGGGAAGAGCTTAAGGTCGATCCCCTTTCGGAGGAACAGCGCGAAAACTGGAACGACGTCGTAAAGGCAACAAACCGCCTTTATCGTTACTGCGACGATTTGATGACCAGAGGCGAGGTAAGAGGCGCTCAGGAGGATGTTGTTACCCTTTCGCTGCTTGATAATTATTCAAGCGCTCCCATTGAACAAAAGGAGCAGAAAAAATAACAAGTCCGTATAATCGAAAATCATAGGAGAAGCGTAACATGAAATTATCAAATGCTTATTCGGGCGTATCCAAGGTTTTTGCGTCCGAAATACTCAATATTCTCTCCACGCTGGTGATGTTTGCCGCGACCTTGTACGCGGTAACACTCAGCGACGATATTAAAATTGATACAAACCCCGTTCAGGTTTTTACACTGTTCGGGCTTACGGTGGCTTCATCGCTTTTCGGCATAATCGCGTTTATTGTACAGCTTGTGGGACTTAATCAGGCGCGCAGGGACGAAAAGCTGTTTAAGAAGGCAATGTATTTTGTCGTCATATGCGCGCTCTGCACCATTGCCCTTACGTTTTCAAGAGGAATGTTCGGCAGAATCTGCGCCGGTATTGACGAAATATCCACCCTGCTGATTCACGTGTTTATCATCATCGGCATTTTCGCTATCGCGGACAGGCTGGAAAACACAAGCATGCAGAAAAGCGGCAAAATTATACTTTTGTTTGTGTCAATTATGTTTATCGCGGCGTTCTTCCTGCAGATTGCAAGCTCAATTGCCCCCGAATATCTTGAGAATTTCGCTTTTGTAAGCACAATTCTGGAGTTTGCAGGATACGTCCTCGGTACCGTTTATGTCGGCATGGCAAAGAAAATGCTGACTCCGTACAGGTAAACGCAAGCATAATT
>DOUO01000051.1 GCA_003520555.1 Oscillospiraceae bacterium | reverse complement strand
TCGCCGATAAACGGCGCGCACATAACGCCCTTGTGCTTGAACGGCAGGTCAAGCATAACGGGTATGCGTTCGTCGGCGCGTTTTTGATTTTCGCAGCTTACGTTAAAAAACACGTTTTCCCAGCCCTTGCCCCAGTCATAGGGCAGGCATTTTTCAACCCTTTGCGGTCGTTTGGTAAGCAGAAAAAACACAACGTCAGGGCGTTGGCGGATAATGCTCCAGGCTTCGCCGCGCCATTCGTCGGCTTCCTCAAGAAAAAAGTCGGAGGTCATGCACACCCTTAGCTGTTCGCCGCTTTTCACCTTGTAAAGTCCGCGTCTGTCCTTTGACAGCGGATAGCGAAAGCCTGATTTTGTGCGGTAAATATCCGCTCCGTTTTTTCCGCGCTGAGCGTCTAAATAGTACATGTAGCAGTTTTGACAGCCTTCGCTGCATTTTTTGCAGCCGTGCCACGGGTTCCAGATGTCATGCATAGCCTCACCTTCCTTTCGGCTGTAATTGTAACACAAACGCGTAACACCTTACAATCATTTTCTTTTTTTAGGCAGCGGAAGCTCGGGCTCCATCGCGGCAACAAGCCTTTTAAGGAAATCACTGTCGTCCGGGTTTTCAACAAGCAGCATTTCCTTTGCGCCCTCGTAAGGAAGCTCAAGCCGCGCGGCGGGCATAAGCGACCTTGCGGCATTTACGGGCTTTACCAAAAGGCGGTTGTCATATATTCCGCCGAAAATCCTGCCGTTGTAATACAAAATATATTCGCCCATCATTGCGCGGCTGCTGATTGAGTCCGGATTTCCGAGCTGTTCAAGTACAAAATCCGGGTATTCTTTAGTTGAAGCCATTTTACTGCCTCCTAATATACGCTGATTGAAAAAGGAACACAAGGCAAGCGCAATGTGTTCCTTTTTAAATTCAATTATTTATTTTCCTTGGCGTATTTCTCTTTCAGCTTCGGAAGCTCTTTGTCAAACTTAAAGAACATAAACAGGATAATTGTCACGATAATACAGACAATCGGTATGCCGACAAATCCTATTTGTATGAACATCTTTGTTGTGTCCGACTGCACCTCGAGCTTTGCGTTGTAGCCGCCGAGCTGCATAAGTCCGGTGATAAACACAACGTTAAAGCCGAAGGCGAGCTTCGCGAGGAAGCTGTCGAGCGAGGACAAAATACCCGCGGCGCGGATTCCCGACTTAAGCTCGCTGTATTCAACAACGTCCGCAAGCAACGAGAAGCGCATGCCCATAAGATAGCCGAGGGGGAACCAAACTACTACCGTACCGATAATCAGCAAGGGCAGGTTGGGACCGCAGAAGATGAATATAACGTTGCCTATAAGAGCGATAACATTCATCATAATTGAGGACTTCTTTTTGCCCATCAGCCTGCAGAAGAACGGAATGGTAAGCTGACCCAGCACCATGCTGACGGATGTCGCGAGAGCCTGAATTGAAATAAGCTGGTCGTGGTCAAAGCCGCCTGCCGTAACGATGTAACGTTCGTAGTAGTAAACTACGCCTGCCTGCTTAACGGCAAAGCCTATCAGATAAATAAACATGGTGACAATGAACAGAATATACTGTCCGTTAACCGCCTTGATACCGTCTTTAAATTTAACCTTGTCTTGCTTAATCGGCTTAACAACCTCGCGCGTATTCATAAACGAGAATACAAGCAGCAGGATTGCGGCAATACCGAAAATTCCGATAGTCCACGCGTATGAAAACTTGTCCTTCTTTCCGCCGAAAGCGTTGATTAAAACAGGACCGAAGAATGTAACGATGAAGCTTCCCATGGCAGCCATAACCATACGGAAGGTTACAAGCACGTTACGCTCTCTCGCGTCAGAGGAAAGGCTCGGCAAAATAGCCGAAAGCGGTGTGTTAACAACCGTGTAAAAGGTGCTCAGGAGGTTAAAAGTGATAAACGCTATAGCAATTATCATTACCTTTTCGTTGGAAACCAGCGAAGGCACCAGGAATGTAAGAACGGCCGACAACGCAAGCGGAACCGCGCCGATAATAAAATAAGGACGGCATTTTCCGCTCTTGAATTTTGTCTTATCAACCACAATACCCATAAGAACGTCGGTAATTGCGTCAATAACCTTTGAAGCAAGCGTGATAAAGCTTACAGCCGCCGCGTCTAAAAGCAGGGCGTCGGTATAGTATACGGTTAAATAAGCAGTAATCATCGGCCAAATCAGGTTACTTGCCATATCAGCCGCGCCGAAACCTAAGCGTTGCCTTGTTTTAGAAAATCCCATTAGTTAAATCCTCCTAATTTTATTCACTGTTCAAAACAGATTTATACATATTATATCATTAAATTGCATTTTGTGCAATATTAAGTTGATAATATTTTTAGAAAATTTAAGCCTTCGGTTATGGACAAGCCTGATTATTTCTGTTATCATAAAAACGGATTTATAAGATTTTGCAATAATTCCGAACAAAGAACAGACAAGTCGCGCGGGCTGCTTTCCGTCGGCGATTCGCTCAAGCGAGGTGATTGAATGAAATTTAACAGTCGTACAAAGGCAACCGAAATAATGAACGAATATCCGTGGCTGCTTGACGAGCTTATTAAGGTTGACGGCAGGTTTAAAGCGGCAAAGTCGCCGGTGGGTAAAATCATGCTGAAAAACGCCACCGTTGCCGACATATGCAAGTTTGCCAAGGTCGATGAAGGCACGCTGCTTGAAAACCTTGAAAAATTTGTTAAAGATCACGAAAATAAATAA
>DOUO01000002.1 GCA_003520555.1 Oscillospiraceae bacterium | reverse complement strand
AAAATGAAATCAGCCTTGAACCGGGGCAAACCTTCGACCTTGCCGCCGATTTGGGCGAGGACTGCGCAAGCGCGAACACAAGCTTTACGTCCGGCAACCCGATTTCGGCAACGGTCGGCGCGAACGGAAAAATCACCGCGCTTAAGCCCGGACGGGCGGTAATCACCGTAAAAACCTACAACGGCAAATCCGCCGTGTGCGTGGTCACGGTAAGCGAACCCGTAGGATAAAAATGCTTTTTTATGGATTACATTATGAAAGAAGGTATATATTATGAAAAGAAAGTTATCAGGCGTCGCGGCAGCGGTATTGCTGGCGCTGTCAGCCGTAACGCCTGCCGCAGCCGCCGAAAAATCGGTCGGCTCAATTGAGCTCGGCGTAACCGCGCCGACAGCCGGGGAAAAGGGCGCGGCCGCCCCGAAGGTTACCTGCTCAACGGAGGGCGCGCAGGTTGTTTCCGCGCAATGGACCGAGTCCGGCGACGTGCTCACGCCCTTTGAGGGCGTCTTTGCCGAGGGCACGGAGTACGGAGTAACGGTAAATATCAAAATCAACGAGGAATACGGCATTTCGGATTCGGATTTCAAGGTGACCGTCAACGGAGAACCCGCGTCGGCAAATATCAAGCCCGGCGAAATTTCGGTAATGCATTCTCTTGTCGCGGTAAAGGGCGGCGCTTCAACCCCCGACTCCACAGCCGACTCCACAGCCGACTCGGGCAAAAGCTACGATAACTCAAACAACGCCAACGGAGCAATCCCCACAAACGAGGGCAACGGCACGTTCATCATCTTCGGCGTGGTAATCGGAATTATCGCCGCCGCCGGAGTTGCGTATTTTATCTACACCAAGAGAAAAAAGTAAGGCATGGCTATGAATAAAAAACGTATTATAATTGTAATAATCTTAATCTTGTCGGCGGCTCTCATCGGAATTCTCGGTTTTATTCTTTTTAAGAATATTAACAATATGAATTCCAAGGATAAATACAATCAGGCGGCAAGCTCATACGCGAATTTTGAATCGGAGGCGGAGTCAACCGCGGCTTCAACCGCGGCTTCGCAAACCCAAAAGCCCACGGAAAAGGCGGAAAAAAATCCCATAGATTTCGCTTCGCTTCAAAACCGCAATCCCGACATCTACGCGTGGATAAAAATGAATGACACAAACATTAACTATCCCGTGGTGCAAAGCCCCAAAAACGACATTTTTTACCTTGACCACGACCTTGACGGAAACTACGCGTTTGCCGGCTCGATTTATTCTCAGCTTTGCAACAGTCGTAATTTTCAGGACAGGGTAACTGTTTTGTACGGTCACAACATGCTTGACGGCTCGATGTTTGCCGACATTTACAAGCTTGCCGATCAGGATTTCTTCAACTCAACCGAAACCTTCACAATCTACACTCCCGACAACAGGCTTGATTATACAATCGTGTCGGTGTTTGAATACGACGACCGCCACATCATGAATTCCTACAATTTCAGCGACGACAGTGATTATCAGTCGTTTATTGACGAAATAATGAAGCCGCGTTCCGTGACGTCAATGGTGCGCAAGGGCGAAAAGCTGACAACAAATGATAAAATTGTGGTGCTCAGTACCTGCGTGAATTACGGCGAAGGAAGGTTTTTGGCGGTCGGAAAGCTGAAAAAGCAGACTAAATTAAAATAGTTTTTATCTATTTTGAGTAAAATTAACATTTAATTTGTCGAAAAGCAATTATTGTTTGTTAAATATTACGAAAACTTTTGCTTTACAAAAGCACTATACTGTGATAAAATAATCTCAGGGTTATTTTATAAACCAAAAATCATTATGGAGGTATTATCATGAAGAAGGTAATAGCAATCCTTGCAGCAGTTTTAATTGTTTCACTGTCAATCATTCCTGCTTTTGCAGAGGTGGTAGACAGCCCGAAGCCCACCAAGGCTAACTACAACATTACGGTTATTCCTACCGAGGGCGGTACGGCTACATACACCTATGACACAGAGGTAAGAGAAGACGGTATGCAGACCGTAACAATCCACGCGGTTCCCGACGAAGGTTATGAGTTCGCAGGCTGGGATATCCAGGGCGCTACTCCGCGCGGCGGCAATCCCAACGATCCCGACCTTACTTTCAATATCGGCGACGACATCAAAGTAACTCCCAAGTTTGTTAAGAAGGGCGTTGAGCCTGCAACAAAGGGCGGTTCGGAAGGCACTGACGGCAAGAAGGGTTCTCCCTCAGACAGCAGCTCTTATGTTGATAAGGGTTCAAAGTCACCTCAGACCGGTTCAAACGACGTTGTTGCTTTCGTTGCAATTTCTGTTGTAGCTCTTGCAATTGTTTCTGCTGCTGTAGTTGCAAAGAAAACATCTAAGAAATAATTTTTAGGCAAAATCAATCAGGGGGGCGGCTTCCGCTCCCCTTTTTTGCGTAAAGGGGGAGATGTATTGTCAGATTCCGAAAAGAATATTAAACCTGAGTTTTTAGAAGGCTCAGATACACCCGAAGCTGATAATACCGTCGGTAACGAACCGGCTCAGGCACCGGACAGCAATAATACTTCCGGGCAAGCTCAGTTTATTACATCATCGGGACACCACCACCGTCATCACCATCACAGCTCAAAATCCCGTAAGAAGCGCAAGAGAAAAAAAGCGGTAAAGCGCGCTCTTATAATCACCGGCATTGTGCTTTTGGCAGTTGCCGTTGCCGTCGTTTCAACAATTGCTGTGCTTTACAACACCGGAAAAAACGAAATGACCTCGGATAATTTCGATATCAAGATGCCGGAAAAGGTCGAAGAGGTTGAATCCGCCGACAACGGACGTTTTATTTATTACAATAAAGAAAAGTACAGGTTCAAGGAAGACATGATAAACATGCTTTTTTTGGGCGTCGATGAAAACAACGGTTATGAAACCGACGGAATAGGCGGAAACGGACAGTCCGACTTGCTTGCGCTGGTTGCGATTGACAGCGGCAATTCCACTGTCAATATTATCAACATTCCGCGCGACATCATGACGGACGTAAAGGTTTATTCACCCTCGGGCGGATATTCCGGCACGGAAAAAATGCAGATTGCGGTAGCCTACGCCTTCGGCGACGGCGAGGACACAAGCTGCATAAATTCAATTTCCGCGGTTCGCACGCTGTTTTATAACATACCCATCAATTCGTACTTCGCGCTCAGAATGGAGGGCGTGCCGGATGTCAACGACAGTATCGGCGGAGTTGACGTTAAATCGCCCGAAACCATAAGCATTTTTGAAAAGGGAGAAACCTACCACCTTGAAGGCGAAGAGGCGCTGATGTTCGTGCGCACGCGCAGCATGTACGAAGCGTCCGCAAACCTTAAGCGTAATCAACGCCAAAAGGCGTACCTCAGTTCCTTTATCAATAAATTTGTAAGCCTCACCAAGAACAACGTCGGCGTGCCAATGAGCGTTTACAACGCTTCCGCGCCGTATTCATACACAAACCTTAACCCGAACAGAATCGCGTACCTTGCAACCGAATTCATTGTTAATAAAAACATGAAGATAAAAATGCAAAGCGTTCCCGTTACGGTTAAGCAAAACGAAAATCACGCCGAAAACTATGTCAAGGAAGAAGAATTCTACAAAATCTTCCTCAACACCTTCTATGAAAAGGTAAGCAAATAATATTTCAAAGCAAAAGTCAGCCCATTTACAAATTTCGGCTGACTTTTCGTTATACTATTGAAAAACGCGGCAAAAGGTGATAATATTAAAATAATAAAAATCGAAAGGAATGATTCCCGTGAGAAGTGACGCAGTAAAAAAAGGAACAAAATGCGCGCCGCAGCGTTCGCTGCTGCATGCGCTCGGCATGACCGATGAGGAGCTTGAAAAGCCCTTAATCGGTATTGTAAGCTCCTATAATGAAATTGTCCCCGGGCACATGAATATAGACAAAATCGTAAACGCCGTTAAAACAGGAGTTGCCCTTGCAGGCGGCAATCCCATTGTTTTCCCTGCAATCGCGGTTTGCGACGGCATTGCGATGGGACATCAGGGCATGAAGTATTCGCTTGTAACCCGCGACCTCATTGCGGACTCAACGGAAGCCATGGCAATCGCGCACGCGTTTGACGCGCTTGTAATGGTTCCCAACTGTGACAAAAACGTCCCCGGTCTGCTTATGGCAGCCGCAAGACTTAACATTCCCTGCATTTTCGTAAGCGGCGGTCCGATGCTCGCCGGCAGGGTAAAGGGCGCGAAAACCAGCCTTTCAAGCATGTTTGAGGCCGTAGGCTCTTATAATTCCGGCAAGATTACCGCCGAGGAGCTCAGCGAATATGAAAACAAGGTGTGCCCGAGCTGCGGCTCGTGCTCCGGCATGTACACCGCAAACTCAATGAACTGTCTTACCGAGGTTCTGGGCATGGCGCTTCGCGGCAACGGCACAATTCCGGCTGTTTACTCCGAAAGAATCCAGCTTGCAAAGCGTGCCGGCATGAAGATTATGGAGCTGCTTGAAAAGGACATCAAGCCGCGTGACATCATGACCGAGGACGCGTTTAAAAACGCCCTCACTATGGACATGGCGCTCGGCTGTTCGACAAACTCAATGCTCCACCTTCCGGCAATCGCTCACGAATGCGGCATTGAGCTCAACCTCGACATAGCAAACGAAATCAGCTCGCACACTCCTAACCTCTGTCACCTTGCTCCGGCAGGCAGAACATACATGGAGGATTTGAACGAAGCCGGCGGAATTTACGCCGTAATGAACGAAGTCAACAAGCTCGGACTGTTGAACACAAGCCTCATTACCTGCACGGGCAAGACAATTGCCGAAAACATTGAAGGCGTTGTCAATAAAGACCCCGACGTCATCCGTCCCGTTGACAATCCCTACAGCAAAACAGGCGGAATTGCCGTGCTCCGCGGCAACCTTGCTCCGGACAGCTGCGTTGTAAAGCGTTCCGCGGTCGCTCCCGAAATGCTCACTCACAGCGGCCCCGCAAAGGTGTTTGACTGCGAGGAGGACGCAATGGACGCAATCAACGGCGGCAAAATCACCGCGGGCGACGTTATTGTTATCCGCTACGAAGGCCCCAAGG